>CAZKTK010000251.1:0-5325 GCA_964555535.1 uncultured Rhodospirillaceae bacterium | reverse complement strand
GCTTAGAGCCCTTCAGGGTGAGCGGCAAGTCTAGAGCGCTTTACGGTCGGATGGAACCGGTTTGACCGCCGGTAGCCCGGATTTCATTTCCACAACTAGTGTCAGGCCTTTACCCCCAACAGCGCGAGAAAGCGCTCCGCGTCGCTGAGCTGCGCCCGTAAGGCTGCGAGGCGCTCTTCGGCTTCCGCATCCTGGCCCCATTTCTCGGCCTGATAGGTATCATCCAACTGGCTGGCGGCGGCAACGGTGGCAGCATCGAGGTGGCCGGTCGCGAGCGCCAAAGCGAGGATCAGCGAGCCCGAGGCATGGGTCGCGGCGTGCAGGGCGGCGAGGGTGAAGGAATCGTATTCGGCCACGGCGGCGCGCAGGGCGGCGAGCGCCTGGGGGGCTTGCGCGACGGGCAGGACGCCGCTGGTGACCGCCAGCGGGGCGTCGAAACGGCGCGCGGCCCAGTCCAGGAGCGGCTGCCAGGTCTCGGCCTGGCGCTGCACCAGCTCTTGCGGGTGCTCGGCGCGGTAACAGAGGAGATCGGTGCCGCCATAGCCGGCGATTTCGTCGACCACCGCCTCGCGCTGGCTCTCGACCCGGTCGAGCGCGGTGCTGGCGAAGCGCATCAGCGGCATGGTCTCGGGCTCGACAGTCTCGCCTTGCGCATCCCATTCGCCGGCGATCGCCTGCGCCAGCATCCGCGCGGGCACCACCAGGGCATCGCGCGAGGGCGTGCGAAGCGGCCTGCCGTCGAGGGTGATGGCATAGCCACCATCCGCCTCGACAACCGCGACGGTCTTGTAGACCCGCTTCACAGCAACTCCGCGACCAGGCCGGCAAGGCCGTCGAAGGCATCGAGCACGGCAACGGCGCCGGCCCCGTGCAAGTCGGCGGCCTCGTGATAGCCCCAGGCGACGCCGATCGCCGCCACCCTCGCGGAGCGCGCCATGGTCATGTCGAAGGTGGTGTCGCCGACCATCACGGTAGTCTCGGGCACCGCCCCGGCGGCGAACATGGCCTGCTCGACCATGGCCGGGTGCGGCTTGCTGGGCGCATCATCGGCGGTTTGCAGTACGGCGAAGCGGCCGTGCAGGCCGAAGCGCTCCAGGGTCGAGTCCAACCCGCGCCGCGACTTTCCCGTGGCAACGCCCAGCACATGCCCGTCCGCCGCCAGGCTGTCGATCGCGGCCAGCGCACCGTCGAACAGCTCACCCTGGGGCTCGCCGGCAAGGCGCCTCGTCAAATGTGCATCCTTGTAGGCATCCGCCAGGCGGTGATGCTCCCCCGCCTCCGCCTCGGGCAACAGCACCGCCATCGCCGACGGCAGGGAGAGGCCGACGATACGGCGCACCGCGGCATCCTCTGGCGGCGCCAGGCCGCAGGCCGTGAAAGCGTCCGCCATGGCGGCGACAATGGCCGCCTGGCTGTCCACCAGGGTGCCATCGCAATCGAGCAGCACCAGACGCGCAAAGTCACTCATGCCCTGGCCTCGTCGAAACCGAGTGCGGCGAAAGCCTCGGCCATGTGCACCGGCAAGGGCGCCGTAACGCGCAAGTTGCCGCCGTCGCGGGGCACGGCCAGCTCGCGGGCATGGAGCTGCAGGCGCTTACGGCGCGCACCACCATATTTGCGGTCGCCGAGGATGGCATGGCCAATCAGCGCGCAATGGGCGCGCAGCTGATGGGTCCGCCCGGTGAGCGGCGTGAGCGCCAGCCAGGCCACGTCATCGGCGGCAGCAATGGTGCGATAGCGGGTGATCGCGGGGCGCCCGGCTTCATCCTCCGCGACGCGCTCGGCACCCTTCGTCAGCGGCCGGTCGATCTCGCCCTTGGCTGGGCTGGGCCTGCCGGACACCAGTGCCCAATAGATCTTCTCCACCGCGCCCTCGCGAAAGAGATGCGTGAGCTCGCGCGCGGCGCGGCGGTGGCGGGCGAGCAGGAGAACGCCGCTGGTCTCCTTGTCCAGGCGGTGGACCAGGCGCGGCGGCTCCTCGGCCTCGAAGCGCAACGCCTCGGAAAGCGCATCGAGATGGCGTCGCTGGCCGCTGCCCCCCTGTACGGCGAGCCCGGCTGGCTTGTCGATAGCCAGCAGGTCATCATCGCGGTAGAGCACGCGGGCCCGCAAGTCCTCGCGCGTCGCCTTGTCGACCGGCGGCGCCTGGCGCTTGACGGGCGACGCATCGCCGACCGGCGGCACCCGCACCGTTTGCCCGGCAACCAGGCGCGTATTGGCTTTCGCGCGATGCCCGTCCACCCGCACCTGGCCGGTGCGCAACAGCTTCTGCAGGCGGCCGTGGGTGACGCTCGGATAGTAGCGGGCGAACCAGCGGTCGAGGCGCACGGCATCGTCGTCGCGCTCGACCTCCACGGTCGTGACACCGCTCATCCCACCAGCCCCCGCACCATGGACATGCCGAGCACCAGCCCGGCGATACAAAGCACCACGGAGGCGACGATATAGCCCATGGCAGGCAGCGTCGCACCGCGCTGCACCAGCACCACCACGTCGAGGGAGAAAGTGGAAAACGTCGTGAACGAGCCGAGCAGGCCGACCACCAGCATGGCCCGCAGCTCCGGGCTCGGCGACCACACCAGCGCGCCAAGCTCCACCAATACGCCCATGGCAAAGGAGCCGAGCACATTGACCACGAGCGTGCCGACGGGAAAGGCCGTGCCCAGCCAGTGGCCGATGCCGCTCATCACCAGATAGCGCCCGACCGCGCCGATGGCGCCGCCGGCGGCCACGGCCAATACCGTGTTCATGGCTCGCTCTCCGTTTCGTCCGCGCGACGCTCGCGCAAGTCCGCCCAATAGGCAAGGCGTTTGGCGATCTCGCGCTCGAAGCCGCGCTCGACGGGCCGGTAGAACCGCTCGCGCGCCATGTCGTCGGGGAAATAACCCTGGCCCGAAAAGCCCTCCTCCGCGTCGTGGTCATAGGCATAGCCAGCCCCGTAGCCGAGGTCCTTCATCAGGCTGGTGGGTGCGTTGAGGATATGCTTCGGCGGCATCAGCGAGCCCGACGCCCTGGCGCTGCGCATGGCCCCGCCCATGGCGCGATAGGCGGCGTTCGACTTCGGCGCCGTGGCGAGATAGATGACGGCTTGCGCGATGGCCAGCCCCCCTTCCGGCGAGCCAACGAAGTGGTAGGCATCCTTGGCCGCCAGCGCCTGCACCAGAGCCTGGGGGTCGGCCATGCCGATATCCTCGGACGCGAAGCGCACCAGCCGGCGGGTGATGTAGAGCGGGTCCTCGCCGCCTGCCAGCATGCGCGCCAGCCAATAGAGCGCCGCGTCCACATCCGAGCCCCGCAGGCTCTTGTGCAGGGCACTGATGAGGTTGTAGTGGCCCTCCTGCGCCTTGTCGTAGACCGGTGCGCGCTGCTGCACCACGCGGCTCAGGGCGGCAGCGTCGAGCGGCGCCTCGGGCTCAACTTGAGAAACCGCCTCGACCATGTTCAGAAGCGCCCGGCCGTCGCCATCGGCCATGGCAAGCAACGCGGTGCGCGCGTCGTCCGCCAGCGGCAGCGGCGCTCCCAGCACCGCCTCGGCACGGGCCAGCATGGCATCCAGCGCGGTCTGGTCGAGGCGATTGAGCACCAGCACCTGGCAACGCGACAACAGCGCGGCGTTGAGCTCGAAGGAGGGGTTCTCCGTCGTCGCGCCCACCAGCACCACGATGCCGGCCTCCACAGTGGGCAGGAAGGCGTCCTGCTGGGCGCGGTTGAAGCGGTGCACCTCATCGACGAAAAGCAGGGTGCCGCGGCCGTCGCCGTGGCGCGCTTCGGCGCGGGCGAAGACCTTGCGCAAGTCCGCCACACCGGAGAAGACCGCCGACAGGGGCTCGAACTCGAGATCGCAGGCGTCCGCCAGCAGATTGGCGATGGTGGTCTTGCCGCAGCCGGGCGGACCCCAGAGGATGATCGAGGCCAGACGCCTCGCCGCCACCATGCGCGCGAGCGGCGCCTCCGGCGCCAGCAGATGGTCCTGGCCCAGCACTTCCTCGAGGCTTTGCGGGCGCAGGCGATCGGCGAGCGGGCGCGGTGCCGCTTCCTCCAGTCCCGCCGCTTCGAACAGGTTGGCCATCAGCCGGATACCGTCACCCGCAGCACCTCGCCATTGCGGCGGATGGCGAGGGTCCACTCGGAACGCCGCCGCTCGAGCACGTCGGCAAGGGTCTCCGTGAGATCGATATCGACGCCGGCCAGCGACAGCACGATGTCGCCGACGCGCAGGCCGATGCGGTGCGCCGGTGTCCGGTTCTCGACCTGCAGCACCAGCACGCCCGTGGCATCGCGCGCCAGCCCGAGCTCGTCGGCCAGCGCCGGCGACAGGTTGGCAACCGTTGCGCCGGACAGCGGATGGCGGCCGTCAAGGCGGCGCACGTCCGCCGGCGGGTCCTGCGGCGGGCGTATCAGCGCCACTGTCACGTCGCGCCGGCCGTCGCCGTCGAGCACGCTGAAAACCGCCGCATCGTCGATGCCGCGGGTGCGCAGGCGGAAATCGAAACCGTCGCGGTCGTAGATGTCGTGGCCGTCCACCGCCACCAGCACATCGCCGACGCGAAGGCCGGCGGCCTTGGCCGGACCGGACGTGTGCAGCCCTTTGACCAGCACGCCGAGGGGGCGGTCGAGGCCCAGGGAGCGCGCGATATCGGCGGTTACGGGCTGTAGGGAGACGCCCACCCAAGGCCTCACGGCGCGCCCGCCGGCAACCATCTCAGCCACCACCACCTTGACCAGATTGGCGGGGATGGCGAAGCCGATGCCGATGGAGCCGCCGCCGCGCGAGACGATCGCCGTATTGACGCCGATCAGACGGCCGTCGAGGGTGACCAGCGCGCCGCCGGAATTGCCCGGATTGATGGCCGCATCGGTCTGGATGAAAGCGCCGCCGCTCAAGCCCGCCGTGCCGGTGCGCGCTTGCGCCGAGACGATGCCGCTGGTCACGGTCTGGCCGACGCCGAAGGGATTGCCGACGGCAAGCACGATGTCGCCGACCTCGAGCCGGTCCGAATCGCCGAGCTCGAGATAGGGCAAGGGCGTGTCGCCGGCATCGATGCGCAGCACCGCGAGGTCGCTGGTTTCGTCGCTGCCGACAAGCTCGGCCACCATCTCGCGGCGGTCGGCCAGCACCACCACCACCTGGTCGGCGTCCTGCACGACGTGGCGGTTGGTGACGATGACGCCGTCGGCGCTGACGATGACGCCCGAGCCCAGCGAGTTCTCGATACGCTCGCGCGACATGTCGGGGAAGACGCGGCCGAAGAACTGCTCGAAGAAGGGATCAGCCGCGAACGGGCTCTGGAAGCGCGAGGCAACGACGCGCCGGGCATAGATGTT
>CAZKTK010000250.1:0-5380 GCA_964555535.1 uncultured Rhodospirillaceae bacterium | reverse complement strand
CAGATAGGCGTAGGGCGAGACGTAATCGAAATACCAGTCCGCGTGCCGTGTCATGCTTTACCTTTCCGTATACCAATCCTTAAGTCCCTCGGGCTAAGATCGGGCCATGACCAGGAAAGACTACGCCAGGACCCTGACCGGTGCCGCGCTGCTCCTGCTGCTGGCCGGCTGCAACGACCGTGACGTCACGTCCAGCGAGAACGGGCTGTGGAAGATGTTCGCCGGTCATCCCAAGCCCATCATTCTCGACGCGCCGCCGCCGCCTGTCTATTGCGTGCGCACGTTGGGCGGCGCCGAATGCTACGGCGAGCCCGTCGCCGATGACCGCGCCGCGGCGATTCGCTAGGGCAACTCAGCCGTCACTTCGATCTCGATCTGGAAGTCGGGCCTCATGAAGCGCGATACCTCGATCCATGTCGCCGCCGGGGGTGCCGCGCCCTCGTAGACCGCATGGCGGGAGGGCAGCGCGGCGCGGAACGCCTCGATGTCGGACACGAAGATCTGCTCCTTGACCACCTCGCCGAAACCGATGCCATGCGCCTCTAGCGCCATGCCGATGAGCCGATAGCACTGCTCGAGCTGCGCGCGCATATCGCCCTTGCCGACGACGTTGCTGTCAAGATCGAGGCTACAGGTGCCTGCCACGAACAGAAAGCCCCCCGCCTTGACTGCCTGGGCGAAGCCCAGCTCCTTCTCGCCCTCGCGCAAATGAAACACCTGGTCCGGTCTCGCCATGACATCCTCCTCGTTGCGATAGGGTAGTATCGTCCGCAACCAGGGAGGAAAGCGATGGCAAAACGGCTGGAAGGCAAAGTGGCATTGGTGACGGGGGCGGGCGCGGTGGGTCCGGGCTGGGGCAACGGCAAGGCGGTCTCGGTTTTGTTCGCCCGCGAAGGCGCCAAGGTGGTGGCGCTCGACATCAATCCGGAGGCGGCGGCCGAGACGGCGGCGATCATCGCCTCGGAGGGCGGCGACTGCACCACGGTAACGACCGATGTGAGCAACTCAGACCAGGTGTCGGCGGCGGTGCAGACCTGCATGGACACCTATGGCCATATCGATGTGCTGCACAACAATGTCGGCATCGTCGTCAATGGCGGTCCGGTCGAGACCAGCGAGGAGGCCTGGGAGAAGGGCGAGGCGGTCAATCTCAAGAGCGCGTTCCTCACCTGCAAATACGCGCTTCCTCATATGCAGGCCCAAGGCGGCGGCTCGATCATCAACGTCTCGTCCACCGCCGGCATCCGCTGGATGGGCGTACCCTACGCCTCCTATGCGGCGACCAAGGCGGCGCTGCTGGGCCTCAGCCGCAACATCGCGGCGCAATACGCGCCCGACAATATCCGCTGCAACGCCATCCTGCCGGGAATCATCGACACGCCGCTGCTGCGCGGCCTGCTCGCCGAAGTCTACGAGGGCGAGGACATGGAGGCGCGTATCGCCTACCGCAACAAGCAGATCCCCATGAAACGCATGGGCGATGCCTGGGACGTGGCGCATGCAGCGGTCTATCTGGCATCGGACGAGGCGAAATATGTGACAGGCGCGGAGCTGCCTATCGACGGCGGGGTGAGCATCGCTGCGCTCGCGGGTTAGACCGCTCCGCCGAACTGCCAGTCGCGTCCCGGCGCCGCCTCGAACAGGCGCTTGGTGTAATCGTCGCTGGGGGCGGCGAAAACCTCGGCGGTCGGGCCCGTCTCGACGACCTCGCCGAGGTGCATGACGGCGATGCGGTCGCAGATCTTGGCGGCCACGCGCAGGTCGTGGGTGATGAACAGAAGCGCCAGGTCGAAGCGCTTGCGCACCTCGTCGAGCAGGTCGAGCACCTGGGCCTGGATCGAGACATCGAGCGCCGAGACGGCTTCGTCGGCGACCAGCACCTCGGGCTCCATGGCAAGCGCCCGGGCGATACAGATGCGCTGGCGCTGGCCGCCCGAGAACTGGTGCGGGAAGCGGCTGCGCGCCGAGGGGTCGATGCCGACGAGCGCCAACAGCTCGTCCGCGCGCGCCTCTGCTTCCTGTCGCGCCAGGCCATAATTGCGCGGCCCTTCGGTGATGGCGCTGCCCACGGTCTGGCGCGGGTCGAGGGAGCGGTAGGGGTCCTGGAAGATGACCTGGATGCGCCGCCGGTGGGGGCGCAGCGCGCGCGTCGACAAATGTCCGATGCCCTCCCCATGCAGCAGGATCTCACCTGCGGTCGGCTCGACCAGGCGCATGATGCAACGCGCTACCGTGGACTTGCCCGAGCCCGATTCGCCGACGATGCCGAGGGTCTCGCCGCGGCGGATCTCGATATCGACATCGCGCGCCGCATGCACTTCGCGCCGACGCCGGCGCATACCGCTACCGCCGTAGATCTTGGTCAGACTCTTGGTCTGCAGCGCCACCGGCGAGGCGGTGATGGGCTCGCGCGCGGGCGGCTCCAGGCCGGGTACCGCCGCCATCAGCATGCGCGTGTACTCGTGTTCCGGCGCCGTCAGCACCTTCTTGGCCTCGCCGCTCTCGACCACGTTGCCGTTCTGCATCACCGCGACCCGATCGGCGATCTCCGCCACCACACCGAAATCGTGGGTGATGAACAGCACGCCGGTCTGGCGCTCCACCTGGATGCGCTTGATGAGAGCAAGGATCTGCGCTTGCGTGGTCACGTCGAGCGCCGTGGTCGGCTCGTCGGCTATCAGCAGGGCCGGTTCCAGCACCAGCGCCATGGCGATCATCACCCGCTGGCGCTGACCGCCGGAGAGCTGATGGGGGTAGGAATGAACCAGCTTTTCCGGCTCGGGCAGGTTGACCGCGGCCATCACCTCGCGCACGCGCTCGGCGCGTTCGGACGCGGACATCTCGGTGTGGGTGGCCAGCACTTCCTCTATCTGCCTACCGCAGCGCATGACCGGGTTGAGTGCGGTCATCGGCTCCTGGAAGATCATCGACATGCGCGCACCGCGCAATTCCCGCAGGCGCTTAGGTGTGGCGTCGAGCAAGGATTCGCCGAGCAGCGATACCGATCCCGCGACGGGTTCCAGATGCGGGCGAGGCAACAGGCCCATCACGGCCTGGGCGCAGACCGACTTGCCCGAGCCCGATTCGCCGACCACGCACAAGGTCTCGCCGGCATTGACCTGCAAGCTCACATCCTCGATGGCGTGCGGCCGGTCGGCATCCGCCGGCAGGCTGACGCTCAGGGTCTGAATGTCGAGAACCGCGCTCACATGCGCCTCGCAATGCGTGGGTCGAGGGTGTCGCGCAGGCCGTCGCCAAGCACGTTGATGGCGAGCACCGTCAGGGCCAGGCAGATGCCGGGGAAGAATATGATCCAGGGGCTGACCTGGAACAGCGCCCGGCCCTCGGCCATGATGTTGCCCCAGGTGGGGGTCTCGGGCGGAATACCGGCGCCGAGGAAGCTGAGCAGGGCTTCCGTGATGATGGCCGAGGCACAGACATACGTGCCCTGGACGATCAGAGGTGCCACGGTGTTGGGTAATATGTGCCGCAGCAGCATTTTCGGCAGCCGCGTGCCCGCCGTGATCGCCGCCTCGACATAAGGCTCCTCCCGGATGGTCAGCACGACGCTGCGCACCAGGCGCACCACGCGAGGTATCTCGGGGATGGTGATCGCCACCACCACGGTGGTCAGGCTGGCACCGGCAAGCGCGATCATGGCGATGGCGAGCAGAATGCCGGGGATCGCCATCAGCCCGTCCATGACGCGCATGATCACGGCATCGAGCACTCGCATATAGCCGGACAGGAGGCCGATGATCAGGCCGACACTCAGACTGAGACCCATCACGCAAAGCCCGACGACCAGCGATATGCGGGCACCGTAGACGGTGCGCGTATAGAGATCGCGGCCATACATATCGGTGCCGAACCAATATGCTGCGGCCGGCGGCTTGAGGCGGTTGATCGGGTCCATGGCGGTGACGTCGCCCGTGAACAGCCACGGCGCCAGCAGCGCCGCGGCGGCCATCAGTGTGATCAGCACCAGGCCGAACAGGACACCCGTGTGGCTGCGCATCAGGCGCCATACGCCGTCCCGGCGCGGCGCGTCAGGCTGGGTCAGCTCAACGGATTTGACGGTCGTGATCAATAGCGGATCCTCGGGTCGAAGATCGTATAGAGCAGGTCGACCAGCAAATTGACGACCACATAGGCGGCCGAGAAGACCAGGATGATGCCCTGGATCACCGGGTAGTCGCGGCGCAGCACCGCGTCCACGGTCAAGCGCCCGAGGCCGGGGATGTTGTAGACGCTTTCGGTCACCACGACGCCGCCAATGAGCAACGAGAAGCCGATGCCGATGACCGTGACGATGGGCACCGCCGCGTTGCCCAGCGCATGGCGCAACAGCACCAGGCGCTCGTTGAGCCCCTTGGCGCGGGCAGTGCGCACATAGTCTTCGCTCAGCACCTCGAGCACACTGGCGCGGGTGATGCGCGCGATCAGGGCGATATAGATCACGCTGAGTGTGGCGGCCGGCAGCACCATGCGGTGCAGGAAAGGCCAGAAGCCTTCGGCAATGGGGGCGTAACCCTGGACCGGAAACAGCGAGAGCTTGATCGCCAGCAGCCAGATCAGCCCGTAGCCCAGGACGAAGACGGGAACCGAGAAGCCGAGCACCGCAAAGCCCATGACCAGGCGGTCGATCCATGAGCCGGCTTTCCACGCCGCCAAGGTGCCCAGCGGCACCGCGATCGCCACTGCCAGGCCGAGTGTGATCAGGGCCAGCGCCAGGGTGGGCTCGAGCCGTTGGCCGATAAGGGTTGCCACGGGCAGGTTGGAGAAGATCGAAATACCCAGGTCGCCGCCTGCCAGGCGCTCGACCCAGGTGAGAAACTGGATGTGGATGGGTTGGTCGAGGCCGAGCTTGGCACGGATGCGCTCGATATCCTCCGGGCTCGCATAGTCGCCCGCGATGACCGTGGCCGGGTCGCCGGGGCTCAGATGCAGCAGCAAGAAGACAAAGATCGCCACCACCGCCATCACCGGGATGGTGGCGATCATGCGCCGAAGGATGAAGCCGAGCATTAGACTGCGGTCGTTAGCTTGCCTATTGCTTGTCTATGTTCCAGAAGAACTGCACCGGCGATGGGATCATCCCCGTCAAATTTTCGCGATAGGCGACGGGATTGAACCATTTGCCGAAGTTGGCGTAGGTGACGATCTCGAAGGCGCGACGCTGCACGGCTTCGGCGATCTGCTTCTGCTTGGCCGGATCCGCCTCGCGGGCATAGGCATCGCGCAGAGACTCGATCTCCTCATCGCAGGGCCAGCCGAACCAGGCGCGCTCGCGGCAGCCGCCCGAGACGCCGATATTGGCCACCGGATTGAGGATGTCGGCGCCGATCCACCAGGTGATGAAGATGTTCCAGCCGCCCTG
>CAZKTK010000249.1:0-5396 GCA_964555535.1 uncultured Rhodospirillaceae bacterium | reverse complement strand
TTCTCGAGGCGGTGCGGATCAACGTCGAGGCGGTTGCCATCGCCGAGGCCTCGCCGCACGACGAGGGCCGGGCGTGAGCGCGTCGGATCCGCTCGAGCTTCTCTCGCTCACCGCGGCCGCCAAGCGCCTCGGCGTCCACCCGCGGCTCCTGGCCCGGGCCGCCGACGGCACCCTCGACCAGGGCGCGCCCCTTAAATATGTTGTGCTGCCGGGACAGACCCGGCGCCGCTTTCTGGCGACCGATCTCCTGGCCTGGATCCAACAATATCGAGGCGAGGCATGTCAGCAATCACCCTCTACAAGCGCCAGGGCTCGCCGTTCTGGTATTTCGAGGCGCGGGTCGAAGTTCGTCGACTTCAAGGAAGCACTCGACGCCGCATTAAGCGGGAAGCCCGCGACGAAGCCCGGGCCCGCGTCCCGCAATTGCGACAGCGATAAGGCATGACCGGATGGGCCTACTACAACGAGATCGATGCCTACGCCGCTCAGTGGCTTCGCAACCTGATGGCGGCCGGCCTGATCCCCGAGGGCGAGGTCGATGAGCGATCAATTGTCGATGTTCGGCCTGACGAGCTCGGAGGCTTCCGGCAATGCCACTTCTTCGCCGGGATCGGAGGCTGGAGCCGCGCGCTCGCCCTCGCCGACTGGCCCGAGGGCGCCGAAGTCTGGACCGGATCATGCCCCTGTCAGCCGCTTTCGGGCGCTGGACAGCGCCGAGGCCATGCCGACGAACGACACCTCTGGCCCGCTTTTTTCCGCCTCATCGCCGAGCGCCGCCCTGCAATCGTCTTTGGAGAGCAGGTTGCGAGCAAGGATGGACGTGAATGGCTCGCCGGAGTACGCGCTGACCTGGAAATACTGGGATATGCCTGCGGGGCTGCCGATCTGTGCGCTGCGGGCATCGGGGCGCCGCATATCAGGCAGCGGCTATGGTGGGTGGCCAACGCCAGTGGCAAACGACGACAACAAGACGCCGGCGGCGCATCTGGCGATGAAAGCCCGCATGGGCGGCGGGCGCAAGAAGATCACCTCGCTTCAGGTGATGGCGAAGTTCCTGACAGGGTGGGCCACGCCGACAGCTATCACGAACACTGGTGGAGCGGCCCTGTGCAAGTGGGGTGGAACGGGGTCGAGGCGCAACTTGAGGAAGGCGGTCGGCGATACCGTGCTCAATGGCGCCTTAAACCCGGACTTTCCTTGCTGGCTCATGGGGTTCCCCGACGAGTGGAACGCCTGTGCGCCTACGGAAACGCGATCGTGCCGCAACTCGGCGCGGAGTTCATCAGAGCGGTGATGGACCAATGAGGTTCCTCGAAAGCCTAGGGAAAGAGCCACTTTCTCAAAACGGCTGTGCGTTATATCCTCGCAAAATCGGATGCGATTTTGGAACAGAGGAACAGCCAGCCATGAAGATCGGCTACGCACGGGTTTCGACCGAAGACCAGCGTCTCGACCTACAGCGGGACGCCCTCATACAGGCCGGCGTCGAGTCGGATTTCATCTACGAAGAGTATGTCAGCGGCGTGAAGACCAAGCGCCCGCAGCTCGAACAGTGCCTCAAGGCTCTACGGCCTGGCGATCAGCTTGTCGTATGGCGATTGGATCGGCTCGGCCGCTCACTCATAGAGCTGGTGAAACTGACACAGGAGTTCGAGTACCGGGGTATCGAGCTCGTCAGCCTCACCGAGAGCATCGACACTTCCACGGCCGGCGGGCGGCTGATTTTCAATGTTTTTGCCGCCATCGCCCAGTTCGAGCGGGACATCATCTCGGAGCGCACGAAGGCTGGCTTGAGGGCGGCCAGAGCCCGTGGCGCCCGCGGTGGTCGGAAGCCGAAGCTCGGCAAGAAACAGCTCTCAATGGCCCGCAAGATGTTGGCCGACCCGACCGTCACTCACAAGGACGCCGCCGACGCTTTGCGGGTAAGCCGGGCCACGCTCTACCGCGCCCTACAGCGCGAGGAAAAGGAAAAGGCCGTGAAGGCTTACGACAAAGAGACCAAGCGCATCCTGCGGGAGCGCGGGGTCAAAGCTGAGGAATGAAAACGAGCCCTATCTAGCCATGAAACTCCAGCCCCTGCCCCTCCCGCTGGACGAGGCCAACGCCTTCGTCGCTCAGCATCACCGGCACCATCAGCCGGTGCGCGGGCACAAGTTCAGCATCGGGGCGGCGCTCGGAGACGAGATCGTGGGAGTGGTGATCGTGGGCCGGCCGGTATCGAGACGGCGCGACGACGGCGAGACGTTGGAGGTAACGAGGCTATGCACGGACGGCACCCGGAACGCCTGCTCGTTCCTCTATGGCGCAGCTGCGCGAGCCGCCTTCGCCCTCGGCTACCGGCGGATCGGGACGTACATCCTCGCCTCGGAGCCGGGCACCAGTTTGAAGGCGGCGGGCTGGCGCCAGATCGGAGAGACGCCCGGCCGGTCCTGGTCCGTGCCGTCGCGGCCTCGGGTGGACAAGCATCCGCTGCAGGGTCGACTGCTTTTTGAAGTGTCGCAATAGACGAGGCCGAGATGCCGACCGACACCCCCTTCATCACCGGCTGGTTGAGCAATCAATTCGAGCGATGCGGCCCGCCTGACTACTGCCACGGCAGCCCCTTGCCAGAAACGACGGGCGGCGAGAGAGCAATGCCGGGCCTTCTCGATTTGATCGAGCGGCCAGACAACGACCAGTGAACGGAATCGAGGATTTTTCGCGAATGCTGCAAATCGAACTTATCAACGGCGCAGAAGGCCCGAGCCTCTGCCTCGCAGAGGGCACCGCTCATGGTTATCGCATTGCGGGCCGAAAGGCATGGGGCGGGGGCAAGATCACCAAATCGTGGCCCCTAGACCGTCGTGCGTTAGAGGAAATGAAGCGGATGATTGACGCCGAATTGGCGTCTTCAGGATGAACAAGGCAGGCGACAAACTGACCGCGATCCATTTCGAAGTGAAGGGATTTGAAGCCGAATGATCCATTATCACGGCACACCAATCAACCCTCGATCCGAAATGTATAAGATGGCAGGCAAGCACTTTTGCGTTTCGATGTCGGACCCCCGATATTCCGATCTCTGTCTTCAGATCGGACAATCCGTAATGTGGGACAACGGCGCCTTTTCCGTGTATACGTTAGGCGCCGCCCCTGACTGGCACGCCTTCTATGATTGGACCGAGCCTCGCCTTGCGCCGCCGCATTGGGCCGTCGTTCCCGACCTAATCGACGGCCAGCCCGACGATAATATAGCGCTCGCCGAAGCGTGGCCGCATCGTCGCGATTGCGCTGGCGTCGTCTGGCATCTTGCGGAACCCCTCGCGCAAATCGGCCGACTTCTCGATCTCGGCTTCGGACGCTTATGCTTCGGCAGTTCCGGCACATATTGGCAAATCGGCTCCGCTACATGGGAGCGTCGTTGCGACGAGGCGTTCGATTGGATTGCCCGACGCGGCGATATTCCATGGGTTCACATGCTTCGCGGCCTGGATATGGCGGGCGACCGCTGGCCCTTCGCGAGCGCCGATAGTGCCAACGTCGCCCGAAACTTCAGCACCGCCCAAATGTGCCCCGAGAGAATGGCGCGGCGGATCGATGCCGTTCAATGTCCCGTCGCCTGGATACCACGCGCAACACAGATGGAGTTGATCGATGAAAACCACCTATGAAACCAAGATTGCCGCCCGCTGCCCCGAAGACGGAGCGCTTGACCTCTATCACGCGACGTTCGAAAGCGACGAAAAGAGTCTCGCCGAGAACATCTTGGCGGCAATCGAAACCGTGACGATTGAAACCCACCACCAAGAAGACATAACGGCAGAACTCGCCGACTTGACGAACTGCCGCGTATGTTCTTTGATGGAATACCCACCACCGCTCAAATTAGAATGAATCACAACCGTCGATCATTCCCAACGGGCCCCGGCGGTCCTAAGCGCCGCAAAACCCCAAGCCGCGGTGGAAAAAATTTAACGACTCACACCTCTAACTCAAATGAAGCAAATAGCAAGGTAAGCAGTACGTTGAGAGAGGAATTCTTACCAACCTTTCCTATGGCAACCGTTCGCTCACCAAACGCCTATGCCGGCGCACGGCCCCCTGCCCATTTTGACCGCATGCACCACATACCGAAAACACCCGAACCAACGCCGCCACGCAAGCCGGGAGAAACATACGTCGTACGATCACCCGAACGAGATCCTGTCGCTGCCGACGGTGGCGCAGGAGGCGAATATGTAAGCCCTCCAAGAAGAGGCAGCCCTGAAAGAGAAGCGGAAGATCCCCGCGGTGACTACTATGTGACAACCCGTCTTCACGCACCGCCGCCATCACCTCCGTCTCCCGTGCGTCATCGCCGTCAACATGATGCAGCGCCTGGATCGCCAGCAAGACCCGGTCGTCGCCTCTCTTTTACGTCTGAAGATGGCTCGCCTGACCGACCTGGTCGAACAGGCTAAAAAGCGGTACATACAACGCGGAAACAATATATAGCACCCCAGCACCAAGTACTATGAACAGTGCGGGCTGAAGATAACGCTCGTGCCGCCGCATGAGCTGTGCTCTTCGCTGTGCCATCACCGCAGCCGCCCGTTCGCACACGGCCGCCATCCGCCCCTGCTGCACGCCCTGCCGAAGTAATTGCTTCACTACATCTGACAACAGCCACCCTTTGGCCGCCGTAATGACATCTTCCATTCCTGTGTCCGCATACAACCGGGCTGCCATACGATCCGCCTCTGCACGCCACACATCCACACACAACACACAGTAAAAATGACGTGTTTCATGCTGTTTTCTCCTTTTTTATTACAGTTTTGTGTGATTCATGGCGGGACATGGTATACTCGAAACCGTTATCAAAAGTTAAAATATCCGGGGGGATCACCATGAAACATTCTATTCTTTTCAGTATATGCCTGCTTGCCACCTTTGCATCAGCATATCCAGCTGCCGGTGGTGGTGGTGCCAGCGACCCAGTCGCTGACGAAACATTTCACTCTCCCCCTCAACGCTCAAGAACAGCAGATGCATTTCCCAGCCCTCTCTTTCTCGGTGGTAGCGATGACAGTGATCGCGGTCTTGCTCGTGGCGGCGCCGGTAGATCATCTTCTTCTGTAGCAGAACTTTCTGACTCTGAAAAAACTATCGCTGATCACACACTATTTGACCGCCCAGTCCGCATGCTTGATCTAAGTGAAAAAGGACTACAGTCTCTCGAAGGCTTAGCAGATATACCCAGCATCGAAACGGTAACCGTACTCAACCTTTCACGTAACCCGCTGCGGCGTCTCCGTGCAGACAGCTTTATCTGTGTTCCTAATTTAATATCTCTCGATCTTTCAGATTGCGACTTGCACGTCCTCCCACCCACGCTACTCATGCAGCGGAGGTGAGAGCAGGAGAAAACAGTGACA
>CAZKTK010000248.1:0-5405 GCA_964555535.1 uncultured Rhodospirillaceae bacterium | reverse complement strand
ACGGCGCGCACGCCGGCCTCGTCATAGGCGACGACCGAGGGCAGCAGGGCTTGGCCGCAGAGATCACGGATCGCCTCGACGCTGCCGGACTGGGCTACCGCCACCACCGAATTGGTAGTCCCCAAATCGATGCCGACGGCATTAACCGATTCATGCGGCAGCGGCGTCTGCCCGGGTTCGTGAATATCGAGCAGCATCAGACGCTTCCGGGGACCGCGACGCGTCGTGACCGCGCCTCGTTGATGAACTTGTCGAGATAGGCGAGCCGGGCCGCAATCCGGCCGGCCTCGCCGAGCCCACCGCTTTCGAAGGCCTCCGCCAAAGCCGCGACGCAGGCATCTCGCCGCACCGAAGCGGCATCGGCCAAGGCGCCGACACCAGCAGGATCCGCCGCGGCCAGGGCCTCGCGGTCCTCAAGCGCCTCCATCAGCACTTCGGGATCGTCATCCGCCGCCTCAGCGCCGGCGAGCTGGAGCAGATACTCGGCCCGCCGCAAAGGCGAGCGCAATGTCTGATAGGCATCGTTGAGGCTGGTCGCCTGCTGCATCGAAAGCTCGCGCTCACGCGCGCCGCGGGCGGCAAAACGGTCGGGATGCAAGCGCCGCTGCAGCGCCAGGTAGCGCTTCTCGAGCTCTTCCGCATCTATGGCAAAGGCGCGCGCTAGGCCAAGGCGCGCAAAATGGTCCGCCTGGCCGGGCGGTTGCACGGCCTGACAGGTTTCGCAAAAGGCAAGCCCGCTCGCCACCGGTCCCTTGCAGGACCAGCAAGGATCAAACGTGGAAGGATTCACCGCAGCCGCACTTACCCTTCTCGTTGGGATTGTTGAAGGTGAAGCCGGAGCTCAGGGTTTCCTCGACATAATCCATTTCGCTGCCGATGAGGAACATCACCGCCTTGGGATCGATGAGCACGGTCACGCCCTTATCGGCCACCACCTCGTCGAAGCTCTCGATGTTGTCGGCATATTCGAGCGTATAGGCGAGGCCGGAACAGCCTGCATTGCGCACGCCGACGCGAATGCCCGCGCTTTCCTTGCCGCGCTCGTCGAGCAGCGCCTGGATGCGCTCGGCCGCGGCATCGCTGATGGTGATAACAGCCGGCGGCGGCGGGCGCTGGCCGGAGACGGGGATTTGCTGTTGATCGCTCATCGACTCTCTTCGTCCTTACTCCGCTGCCTCGTCGGCCGCATCATGTTTGTCGCGATAGTCCCGGATCGCCGCCTTGATCGCATCCTCAGCCAATACCGAGCAGTGGATCTTGACCGGGGGCAAGGCCAGATGTTCGGCAATCTGGGTGTTCTCGATGGATTCGGCGTCGTCCAGCGATTTGCCCTTGATCCATTCGGTCGCCAGCGAGCTCGAGGCTATCGCCGAGCCGCAGCCGAAGGTCTTGAACTTGGCGTCTTCGATGACGCCCTGCTCGTCGACCTTGATCTGCAGCTTCATGACGTCGCCACACGCCGGTGCGCCGACCAATCCCGTGCCAACGCTGGGGTCGGCCTTGTCGAGTGCGCCCACATTGCGCGGGTTCTCGTAGTGATGGATGACCTTATTGTCGTATGCCATTGCCGTAACTCTCCCTAACTCCAAACGAAGTCACGCTCAGTGCTCGCTCCACTGAATGGATTTGATATCTATGCCTTCCTGGACCATTTCCCAGAGCGGGCTCATCTCGCGCAAGCGCCCGACGTGATCGACAATGGTCTCCACGGCATAGTCGATTTCCGCCTCGGTATTGAAGCGACCGATGCCAAAGCGGATCGAGGTGTGCGCCATTTCTTCTTCGACGCCCAGCGCCCGCAGCACATAAGACGGCTCGAGCGAGGTCGATGTGCAGGCCGAGCCGGACGACACAGCCAGATCCTTGATCGCCATCATCATCGATTCGCCCTCAACATAGGCAAAGCTCAGATTGAGATTGCCCGGCACCCGCTTCTCGGCATTGCCGTTGAGGGTGACATCGGGGATCTGGTTGATAATACCGTCGTAGAGCCGGCGCGCCAACATGCCCGTGCGCTCGGCTTCGGCCGCCATCTCGGCCTCGGCAATGCGGCAAGCCGCGCCGAGCCCCACGCATAATGGCGCCGGCAAGGTGCCGGAGCGCATGCCGCGCTCCTGACCGCCACCGCTCATCAACGCGCGCAGGCGAACACGCGGGCGGCGGCGGACATAGAGAGCACCGATGCCCATGGGCCCGTAGATCTTGTGGCCCGATATGCTCAGCAGATCGATCTTCATCTCGTTCACATCGAGCGGGATCTTGCCAACAGCCTGGGCGCAATCGCTATGGAAGAAGACGCCGCGCTCGCGGCACAAGGCCCCGATCTCGGCCAGGGGCTGGATGACGCCAATCTCATTGTTGACCCCCATCACCGAGACCAACACCGTATCGTCGCGAATGGCGTTCGCCAGCAGGTCGAGATCGAGCAGACCGTCTGCGCCGACCGGCAGATAGGTCACGTCGAAGCCTTCCTGCTCGAGGGCGCGGCAGGAATCGATGACGCATTTATGCTCGGTCTGCACCGTAATGATGTGGCGCTTGCGGTCCTGGTAGAAGCGGGCGACGCCCTTAATCGCCAAATTGTTGGATTCGGTCGCGCCGGAGGTAAAGACGACCTCCTTGGCATCCGCGCCGATGATCGATGCCACTTCGCCGCGGGCGGTCTCCACCGCCTCCTCCGCCTCCCAGCCATAGGCATGGCTGCGCGAATGAGGATTGCCAAACTTCTCCGTAAAGAACGGCAGCATCTCCTCCACCACACGCGGATCGGTCGGCGTGGTCGACTGATTGTCGAGATAGACGGGCAGCTTCATGTTCGCCCGATTGTTGGCCTCGGCCATTCGCCTCTCTTGCTCCCTATTCAAGCCGCGCTTTTGTGCGCCGTCTCATCGGCGACTTGCCGATGGAGTATTGTCCAGGCCTCGATCAGACGATCGACGTCCTCATCCTTGCTGGCCCAGCCGAAGCTCACCCGGATGGCGGTGTCGGCGAGCGATCGGGAAATTCCCATGGCCTTGAGCACGTGGCTGGTCGAAATCTTGCCCGAACTGCAGGCGGAACCCGCACCGACCGCGATCTCGGCCAGGTCGAACGCCATCACCTGTGCCACAGCTTCGACACCCGGCATCGACAAGCAGCTCGTATTGGCAAGTCGTGGCGCCTGCGCACCGTGCACAACCGCTTGCCCGGCGACGGCCGCTTCGAATCGATCCCGCATGCCCGCCACATATTTCATTGCACCGACTTCACCGGCCGCCGCCGCTGCCGCCGCGCCGAAACCGGCAATCCCCGGCACGTTCTCGGTGCCCGCCCGATACCGACGCTCCTGTCCCCCGCCGACGATCTGGGGCGCCAAGACAAGACCCTGCCGCACCACCAAGGCGCCGGCACCTGCCGGACCGCCCAGCTTGTGCGCGGACAGGCTCATCAGATCGACATCAAGCGCATCGAACGAGAGCGCCATGCGTCCCGCCGCCTGCACCGCGTCGCAATGGACCAAGGCGCCATGACGGCGCGCAATAACGACCGCTTCGCCGACAGGCTGAACGACACCCGTCTCGTTGTTCGCCGCCATCAGCGAAATCAGGGCCGGTCGCCGATCCTCTGCAAGCGCCGCCTCCAGCGCCTCGAGATCGACCCGGCCGTCCGCCAGCGCCGGCACGATAGCGGCATCGTCCGCCGCAGCCAGAACCGAATCATGTTCCAGCGCCGAAACCACGATCCGGCGGCCCGCAATACCGCGCAGCGCGAGATTGTTGGCTTCGGTCGCACCGCTCGTAAAGACCACCTCTCCGGTTCGGGTTCCGGCCAGCGATGCCACTGCCTGGCGCGCCTCCTCGACCACCGCCCACGCGGCGCGTCCCGGCCCGTGCACGGACGACGGATTGCCCAGCCCGTCCAGCGCCGACGCCACCGCCGCAGCAGCGGCCGGGCGCACGGGCACGGTCGCATTGTAGTCGCAATAGGTCATGGCAGTGGCAGTCATCGGTGAAACGGATTCCTTACTCGGCGGCTGCCGACGCTTCGTAGCGGATGCCGCTGGTCCCCAGGACACGGCGCTCGCACACGTCCTGCAGGGACACCGAATTGAGATAGAGGTGAATCTGGTGCCCGAGCTCCTCCCACAAATCATGTGTGAGGCAACGGCTAGCGTCGCTCTTGCAGCCAATGGACGACTCCGGCTGACAACGGGTTGTGCGCACCGGCTCGTCCACGGCCTTGATGATATCGGCAACGCGGACGTCCTCTGCCGGCCGCGCCAGCAGATAGCCACCGCCCGGCCCGCGTACGCTCTCGATCAAGTCGCAGCGCCTCAGCTTGCCGAACAACTGTTCAAGATATGACAGCGATATCTCCTGCCGCCTGGCGATGTCCGCCAAGGCGACAGGGCGGCCGTCGCTGGTTTGCGCCAAGTCGACCATGGCGGTCACTGCATACCGTCCTTTGGTGCTCAATCGCACGATTTCCACTCCTTATTCATTTGATTCATTTCGCTGCCGGCGTGGTGCCTTGTTGCCGTCGCGTTACGCCGGCCGATGGGCTCGCAACCTCATCGTCATCGATTTCGCCGTTCTCCAATTCCTCGACACGGGCCCGCAGCCGGCTAACTTCGTCCAGCAAGCCATCGAGCGCCCTCGCCACCGGGTCCGGAATGCTCTCGGGCGTGCCATAGGCGAGGAAATCATCCTTGTCCGGGTCCGCCTGGCGACGCTTGCCGCCGACCCGCTTGGCGGGGATGCCGACCATGGTCGCGCCCGCCGGGACTTCCGCCACCACCACGGCATTGGCGCCGACCCGGGCCCCCTCACCGACCGTGAACGGCCCCAGCACACTGGCACCGGCGCCGACGATCACCCCGTTGCCCAATGTCGGATGCCTCTTTACGCCGCGTTCCAGCGAGGTGCCGCCAAGGGTAACGCCTTGGTAGAGCGTGACGTCGTCACCGATTTCCGCCGTGCCGCCGATCACGACACCCATGCCGTGATCGATGAACAGGCGGCGGCCGATGACCGCGCCCGGATGGATCTCGATACCGGTGATAAAGCGTGCCGTTTGCGACACGAAGCGCGCAAACAGGGTAAGACCATGTCGCCACAGCCAGTGGGCGAGACGATGATAAACCATGGCGTGCACGCCGGAATAACAGAGCAGCACCTCGAGGCGCGAACGCGCGGCTGGATCGTGCGCCATCACCGTGGCGATATCCTCGCGAAGCCTCTTGAACATGCTCTAACCCATTGTGATATAAAGTCGGTCACTTCTCGGTTCGACAGCAGTGCACCAAGCCGCTGGCGTGCCCGGAGGCAGGATATAGAATATCCGAGCGTGCTAGTCAAGTTTTATGGGCTAATGCGCTAAATTTTGCCAACAATATCCCAGTATCCGACTGTGCCAATTCGTCGTGG
>CAZKTK010000247.1:0-5417 GCA_964555535.1 uncultured Rhodospirillaceae bacterium | reverse complement strand
GAGCCATGACGTCGGCCGGCCCGCTCTCGAAGTGGCCGCCCCACATCGCCCGCGCACCGCCGCCCGTGGGCGCGGCCGGGGAAGTGCTATCGTCTTGGCTCATGGCCGGTCTCCGGTCTCGCTGGCATGGGAGAGAATAGCGATGCGAACAGGCAAAACCACAGCCATCGTTGCGGTGGTGGTCGCCGCCGTCGCAGTGGCGGCCATTCTCGCCGGAAAGTTCGGCGGATCAACCCCCGAGACGACCGCCATGCCCGAACGTCCGTCCGAAAGCCTTATGCCGATGGTCTGGCACGACACGCCCAAGGCGCTGCCCGACATCGCCTTCGCCGCCCCGGACGAGACACCCGCAAGCCTCGCCGACTTTGCCGGCAGCGTAACCCTGGTCAATCTCTGGGCCACCTGGTGCGCGCCGTGCCTGCGCGAAATGCCCATGCTCGATGCCCTGGCCGGCGCCGTGCCCGCCCTTACCGTGATCGCCCTCAACCAGGACCGCGGCGGCATGGCGGTCGCCGGCCCGTTCTGGGAGGAAAAGGGTTTCGCAAACCTCAGGCTCTACCTGGATCCCAGCTTCAAGGCCGCCGCAACCCTGGTGGAGCGCGGCCTGCCGCTGACCATCCTGCTCGACCGCGAGGGCGAGGAAATCGCCCGCCTCGAAGGAATCGCCGAGTGGGACGCGCCCGAGGTGGTCGCGTATTTCGAGGAACTCACGATCGAATAATTGCAAATTTAAAATTAGATGTTAAATTTGCAAGGATGATTCAACGAAGCGCGCTCGAAAAAATTCAAACCGCACTGTCGCGCCAAGCGGCTGTGGCACTCCTCGGCCCGCGCCAAGTGGGCAAGACCACGCTTGCCTTGGAGATCGCGGAGCAATCGGACGCGCTCTATCTGGACCTGGAGACCAGGGCCGATCGCGCCAAACTCGAAGAGCCGGCCCTCTTCCTCAACGAATACGAAGACCGGCTGGTGATTCTCGATGAGATACACCGCGTGCCCGAATTGTTTCAGGAGCTTCGTGCCCTGATCGATAGCGGACGCCGTCGCGGCAAGCGCACCGGCCGCTTCCTAATACTCGGGTCCGCCTCGATGGACCTGCTCAGGCAGTCCGGAGAAAGCCTTGCCGGGCGCATCGAATACGTGCCACTGGGGCCGCTCGATCTCCTGGAAGCCGAATCCGACAGGGCAGCGCAAAACACCTTGTGGGTTCGTGGTGGTTTTCCCGACAGCTTCCTGGCGGCAAATGACGGCGACAGCCTCTCCTGGCGCGAAAACTTCGTTCGGACCTATCTGGAGCGCGACGTGCCGCAGTTTGGCAGTCGCATCCCCGCTGAGGCATTGGAGAGGTTATGGACCATGCTGGCTCATGGCCAGGGCAGCATGCTCAATGCGTCGAAACTCGCTTCGGCACTTTCGGTCAGCTCGCCAACCATCGTCAGGTATATCGATCTTCTGGTCGACCTGCTGCTCGTGCGTCGACTGCCGCCTTTCCATGCCAATGTGCGCAAGCGCCTCGTGAAGTCGCCGAAAATCTATGTCCGTGACAGCGGCATCGTCCATGCTCTGCTCGGGATCGAGGACCACAATACACTCTCCGGCCATCCCGTCGTGGGGGCAAGCTGGGAAGGCTTTGTCATCGAGACTCTCTTGGCAGTCGCCGCACCACGAACGGCGGCAAGCTTCTACCGCACTTCGGCAGGCGCGGAGATCGATCTGTTGCTCGAAATGCCTGGCGACCGAGAATTGTGGGCCATCGATATCAAGCGGGGATTGGCGCCCAGCGTCGAGAAGGGCTTCTACACGGCGCGTGAAGATGTGGGCGCGACCAAATCCTTCGTCGTCTATTCGGGCGACGACAGCTTTCCCCTCTCGGCCGACGTTCAAGCCATGGGCCTCCGGGATATGGCTACGCTGGTTGCCTCAGGCCGAGGCTGACGGGCGGGCGCTGACGCGGCCGTACCAGTCCGCGAGATTCTTCAGGCTCTCGTCGGGCTGAATCTTCACCCAGCCGGCAAAATCGATGGCCACCAAAGCGGTAATGTCGGCAATGCTGTAGCTGTCGCCGGCAACGTAGTCGCGATCCGCCAATATCTCGTCGAGATTGGCATAGAAACGCGGGAGCCGTTCGCGGCCGCGCTCGGCAAGCTCAGGAATTTGCGCCACCGGGTCGGTGCCGGGCAATGCCCGGTCGGCGAAGGCGGGCACCGAATTGCGGAAGGCTTCGCCGGCGGCCGTGAAGCCGTTCAGCTCCATGCGGCGGTTCCACATTTCGATGCGTCCGGCCTCCTCAGGCGTTGCACCCATCAGATGCGGCTCGGGCTGCAGCTCCTCGAAATAGCGGCAAATGGCGACGGATTCGGAAATGTGGCTGCCGTCATCGAGCTCGAGGGTGGGAACGCCACCCATCATGTTTCGGGCGAGAAAGTCCGATGAATGCTGCTCGCGATTTTGCAAGTCGACCTGCACGGTCGGCACCTCGATGCCTTTTTCGGCCAGGAAGATACGCACCCGGCGCGGGTTCGGCGCCGCCTTGAATTCATAAAGCTTCATCACTCGGTCCCCGTTCTTGCCAGTGGCGCAGCGGTCACATCTGCCGCAAGCGCCTTTTCGATCTCAGCTTTCAAGCCATCGTAGTCGTCATGTGCCGGAAAGTGCGGAAATTCGCTGCGCACGATTTCGGGAGCGCAAAACAGGATGCCGGTCTCCGCCTGTCCCAGCATGGTCGTATCGTTATAGGAATCGCCGACCGCCACGGTACGGAAGTTCAGAGCCTGGAAGGCCCGTACCGCCTCGCGCTTGGGGTCTGCCTGGCGCAGCCGATAGCCGGCGAGCGTACCGTCGTCCTCGAATGTCAGGTGATGGCACATCAACATGGGGTCGCCGAGCTTGGCCATCAGCGGCTGCGCCAGCTCGTAGAAGGTGTCCGACAGCACCGCCACCTGGCAGCGCTCGCGCAGCCAATCGACGAAATCCCGCGCGCCTTCCAGGAGATCGAGCGATGCCGCGACGGAGCGCAGATCCTCGAACCCCAGGCCGTGCTCGCGTAGCACGGACAGTCGGTATTGCATCAGCACGTCGTAATCAGGCTCGTCACGGGTGGTGCGGCGCAAGGCATCGATACCGGTGCGATCGGCCAGGCCAATCCAGATTTCGGGCGTCAGCACGCCCTCCATGTCGAGACAGGCTATGAACACCGGCAGTTCCCTCCGCAAACGAGTCGCGGGAGTTCTATCAGGCTTGCACCGTTTCCACAGCCACGAAATGGAAGCCTGGAATGATGCCAACCGGAGCGCCGACGCTCCGCCGCATCCTCTCGTCCAGCATATCCGGCGTCTCGAAGGCCAGCCGCCGCATGCCGTGCGCGGCGAGGAAGTCGTCGAGCTGCTCCGGCGTCAGGCCGAACTGCAAGGTCTCGCCGCCCTTGTCGAGCTGTTCTCTGAGGGTATCGAAACTGCCGTCCGCGTAGACCGAACGCGCCAGGAAGGTGAAGACGAAGCGGCTGCCCTTCGGCGCTCGGTCGCGCACCAGGGCGAAGATCGGCTCCACCTCCTCAGGTGTGAGATATTCCATGACCCCTTCCGCCACGAAGACCGTCGGCAGGGCCGACGCGTAGCCGGCCTCGGCGAGGCGGTCGCGCACGGTCTCGCGGCTGAAGTCGATGCCGACGCGGTGCACGCCGGCGGGCACCCCTGCGCCATCGGCCAGCACGCTGTTGCGGAAGGCGATGACGTCGCGCTGATCGACTTCGAACACCGGAATGTCGCCGAGCGACTCGGCCAGGCGCAGGGACAGCGTGTCACAGCCGGCGCCGAAGATCACCAGTTGGCGCATGCCGGCGGCCAAGGCTTCCCGCACGGCATTCTCGATCCATGGCTTGCGGTAAAGCACATGGGTAATGAGGCCATCCATGTCCGCTTCCCACTCGGCGATGAAGGCGGCGCGCGCGTCCGCGTCATCGAGACCGGCAAGGACCGGGCCGGCCTCGGGCGAGATGGCCGTTGCGAAACGCACAGCGTAAGGATCATGGAACGTCTTCGCGTATATGGAATCTTTGCTGACCACGGCGCATGCCGTGGAAATGAGCATGGCGCTCTTGCTCACCGGGCTGTCGTCCGGCTGCCCGATCCCCCGCGTGGCCATCGTTCTAACCTCCGTCCAAAACCAGCGACATGTCCTGCGGGGGCGAGGCATAGAAATAGCGATTCGATCCCATGACATCGACATGGCGAAAGAGAAATACCGGGTATTGCAACTCGATATGCGACAAGCCGACGGCATGAAGCGCCTCGCCGAGTGCCGGGTCATCAGCCATGGCGGCGAGTTGGCTGCCGATTTCGGCCGCGATCAATTCCGCATCCGAGGGCACGTATTCGCGGGGGTCGGCACCGAGCGCGATATTGCCGTCTTTCCAGGCACCGGGCTGCTGCCGCGCTTGCTCGCTGGCAAGCAAATAGGCACACAACAACTCGACCATGGTTCCCGGCTGTGGCAGCGCCAAGGCCAAGCGGGGGCGATAGTCCAACACGGTATCGGGAGTGAGCTTGGGCTCGTAGTCGGGGAAGGTCTCTTCCAGCGTCGGCGCCTCATCCGACGCCTGCACAGGCGCGGCGACAATCAGACAGGCCGCGACGAACATCACAATACGCATGGCAACCTCCATGCACCTTGGTATTAGCCGATGGCGCCGATCAACCTCGGGAACCACAGCACCAGCGCCGGGCTGAGGCTGGCAAGCACGATCACCGCCAGGTGGCTGGCAAGGAAGGGCGCGGATTCCTTGATGGCCGCCTCATAGGGCACCTCGGCGATACGCGAGGCCGTCATCAATGTCATGCCCACGGGCGGCGTGATGTTGCCGAGGTTCAGCGCAAGCAGCATGACCATGCCGAAATGCAAAGGGTCGAAGCCGAGTGAGACCATGGCGGGCGCCAGCACCGGAGCCGCGACGACCACCGCCGGCAGCACGTCGATGACCATGCCGAGGGCGATCAGCAAGAGGTCGACCACGAGGATCTGCACCACGGGATCGGTGCTGACCATGCGGATGGCCTCTGCCGCCTCGCGCGCCACGCCGGAGCGCGTCACGGCCCAGCCGAGCACCGTCGAGGCGCCAAGCAGGAGAAAGACCACGCCTGAGAAGCTTACCGTGTTGATCAGCGCCTCACGCAGGGCGCGGCGGTCGAGGCTGCGATAGGCGAAGAGGCCGAGCGCGAGCGAATAGGCGGCGCCGAGGGCGCCTGCCTCGGTCAGAGTGGTGAGGCCGCCGAGGATGCCGCCGACGATGATGATGGGAATGCCGAAAGCCGGCAGGGTGGCGATGCCCGTCAGCACGATGCGCTTGAGGTTGATGCGCTCGTGTCCCGCATAGCCGCGCCGCCACGACACCCAGCCGCTGGCGACCAGCAGCGCGCCGGCCA
>CAZKTK010000246.1:0-5425 GCA_964555535.1 uncultured Rhodospirillaceae bacterium | reverse complement strand
TGGAGTGCGGGCGTAGCTCAGGGGTAGAGCACAACCTTGCCAAGGTTGGGGTCGTGAGTTCAAATCTCATCGCCCGCTCCAATTTTTCCTGTTCGGTTTTGCAGGCGCATCCCCACATTATCGTGTCTCTGGACATGAGCCGACAAGCGGTCCCACAATGATTCTGGGCAGGGTAACGTTAGCCCGCTGCCTCGGGATAGCCTGTTGGAAGGCTGGACGGATCGATGCTTTTTCTGGGCAATCTTGTCGAGCTTGTTCTTGATGCCGCGCCATGGCTGTTGCTTGGCATGATCGTGGCCGGGCTGGTCAAGGCCTGGGCCCCTCGGAAAGGGATGGCCCGCCTGTTGGGCGGTCGCGGCTTGGGCTCGATCGTGAACGGCGCCCTGATCGGCGCGCCCCTGCCAATCTGCTCTTGCGGTGTCCTGCCCGCTGCCATCGGCCTCAGGCGCGGCGGGGCCTCGCGCGAGGCGACAACGTCGTTCCTGGTCGCGACCCCTGAGACAGGCGTCGATTCCGTCTCGCTGTCATTCGGCATGCTGGGCCCGTTCATGGCGATCGCCAGGCCCATCGCTGCCATCTTCAGCGCTATTACGACCGGCCTGATGATGCGCGCCCTGCCCGCTGAAGATGCCGCCCCCGCTGGGTCGTTGCCAAACACATGCGCAAAGACCGATTGCGGCTGTCCCGGTGGCGAAACCACGGAACAAAGTGACGATGAGGTCTTGTCGCCGTTTCAGCGCACGATGGCGGGGCTCCGCTATGCCCTGGTGGATATCTTCGACGATATTGTGGTCTGGATGGTAATCGGCCTGGTCCTGGCAGCTGCCGTCATGACCTGGGTCCCGCCGCAAGCCCTGTCATCGTTCGGCAGCGGTATTGCCGCCATGCTGATGATGGTGATCGTCGGCATCCCGATGTACATCTGCGCCACCGCCTCCACCCCCATCGCGGCAAGCCTGCTCATGGTTGGGATCTCGCCGGGCGCGGCCATGGTCTTCATGCTGGCGGGCCCCGCCACCAATATCGCAACCCTGGGCGTGGTCCGGCAGGAGATGGGGGGCCGCGCCATGATGCTCTACCTCGGCGGCGTTATTGCCAGCGCGCTGGTCGCCGGGCTCGCCACGGACTTTATTGCCCAGGCAATGACCATCGATATTGTCATCGACGCGGCGCGTAGCGGCGAAATCGTGCCGGCGTGGCTGGCCGGCATGTCCGCCGTCATCCTGATGGCGCTGGCGCTGCGCCCTGTGCTGTTGCGGCTTCAGGCATGTCTCGGGCAAACCAGAGGCCAAAGCATGGGAAAGACGGATAGCGTATCCAATCGGCTAAAGCGTTCGTGATATAGCCGCAATTCTATCGTCCGGTTGGTATAGTCTCGCCCTCAGACAAGAAACGAACGGGGACTTGAGCTCAAATGCGAAAACACTTTGCGGCACAGAAGGAGGGCGTTCTCTACCTCACCGAGGGCGGTGCGGAGACCGAGATCATGTACAAGCATGGCTTCGAATTGCCCCATTTTGCAATGTTCCCGCTCTTGGACGATGCCAAGGCGGTAGCGAAATTGGAAGGCATGTACCGACGCTATCTGGATGTCGCGGCGAAATACGGCTTTGCGGCATTGATGAGCGGGCTTGACTACCGGGCCAGCGCCGACTGGGGTGCCCTGCTCGGCTATTCCAAAGAAGGCCTGCGCGAGATGCAGCTGCGCGCCATCGCCTTTCTGCGCGACCTGGCCAAGCCCTATGCCGGACAGATTCCGCAAATTCTTGTCTCGGGGGTCGTCGGCCCGCGCGGTGACGCCTATTCGCTCGACAAGACCATCACGGCGGAAGAGGCGGAGGACTATCACAGCGAACAGCTCGAGACCCTGAGATCGGCCGATGTCGATCTGGTTTGGGCGGCGACGTTCAACAACATTCCCGAGGCGGTCGGCGTCTCGCGGGCTGCAGCCCGGATCGGCATCCCGCTCACGGTGTCATTCACGCTCGACAGCACGCACCACCTCAGATCGGGGCCGAGCCTGAAGGAAGCGGTCGAGACGACCGACCGCCTGACAGGTGACGACAGACCCGACTTCTACGGCATCAATTGCTCGCACCCGATCGAGATGGAGCCGGCACTTGAGCCCAGCGATTGGTTCGCGCGCATACGCAGCATCCGGCCCAACGCCGCGCTGATGGACAAAATCGCGCTTTGCAAGCTTGGACATCTGGAAGACGGCGATCCCAGCGAGCTCGGCGGACAATTGGGCGACTATGCCCGCCGCTTCCCCCATATCGATATCTGCGGCGGCTGCTGCGGTACATGGGATACCCATCTCGACGAGATGGCGCAGGCCATTGCCACCGTGCGCCGAGAACAGGCCGGCGAGCCCGTCGGCTAGCGACCTATCGATACCCAACACCACACGATGGAATTGTTTCCCTATGCCGAAAAGATCGAAGAACTTCCCGCCCCTCACCCGCCGCGCCCTCCTTGCCGGCGCCGCGGCCACTGCCGCGCTCGCACCGACGGGCCTTCGGGCAGTCCATCATGGCGCCGGCGAGGCCGCCAAGCATAAGCTGATCGTGCTCAACCCCGGGCACTTTCACGCGGCATTGACCCTGCGCCAGAGCCATCCGCGGCTCGACGACGTGGTGCATGTCTATGCGGAAGACGGCCCCGATGTGGACAACTTCCTGCGCATCGTCAACAGCTTCAACGCCAGGGCCGACAACCCGACATCGTGGGATATCCGTGTCTATCGCGGGGCCGACTTCTTCGAGAGACTGCTGGCCGAGCGCCCCGGCGACATGGTCGTGATCTCCGGCAAGAACGACAGCAAGATGGCCTCGATTCACCGCTTGCAGGCCGAAGGTTTCCTGGTGCTTGGCGACAAGCCCTGGCTGATCGACGAGGTTGACGTGCCGCTGCTTGCTCCCACCACGTCCGGCGCACCGCTGGCCATGGACATCATGACCGAGCGCCAGGTCGAGACATACCGCCTGCAAAAGGCGCTTGCCGCGCGGCCTGAGATCTTCGGGCAATGGCACACGGCAGGCGACAAGCCTGCGGTCTCCCTGCGCACCGTTCATCACCTCTACAAGATCGTCAACAACGCGCCGCTGGTGCGCCCCGCCTGGTTCTTCGACACCGCAATTCAGGGGGAAGGCACCAACGACGTCACCACGCACCTGGCGGACCTGGCGCAATGGATGGCAGGCGAGAAGAAGCCTTTCGATTATGATCGCGACGTGACGTTGCGGGCCGCACGGCAATGGCCCACCGAAGTGCCTCTCGACATTTTTTTGCAGATCACGAAACTCGACAGCTTTCCGCAAGCCCTGCAAGGCGCGGTGTCTGGCGATGTGCTCAACTACCTGTGCAATGCCCATATCGCCTATGACCTGCGCGGCGTCCCTGTCGAAATCGACTCGCTGTGGGATCTTGCCTTGCCGCCGGGCGGCAGCGACACCCATCTCTCGGTGCTGCGCGGCACCAAGGCGGAGATCACGGTCGAGCTTGGTCCTGAAACCGATTTCATAAGTACACTCAGCATTCGTCAGACCACGCCAAGCCGCGGCTTTGCAGGCGGCCTGATGCGCGCCATCGAAGACCAGGGCGAGCAGTATCCGGGTCTCGACATGATCAACGAGGGCGGCGCCTATCGCGTGATCATCCCGGACGCCTTGCGAACCCGGCACGAAGAACATTTCGCCGCCGTGCTCGACGAATATCTAGCCTATGTCGATAGCGGCAGCTGGCCGGACAATCTCGGCCCCGACATCGTCTGCAAATACACCCTTCTGGCACGGGCAAAGGCGCTGTCGCACCAGGCGGGGTGAGAGACGGTGTTGGCCGCTCATCTGACGGAGGATTCACACTGCCGTTGCATTGTGTTAACGCTTACCAGCATGATTCGTTGCTCACATTTGACGGAGGCATGCGGATGATCGCGACAATTGGATATGAAAAATGCTTGCCTGAGGACTTTGTGGCGACACTGAAGGACTCGCAAATTGAAGTGTTGGTTGACATCCGGGATAGAGCGCAATCGCGGCGACCCGGTTTCTCAAAAACAGCACTTTGCGACGCGGTTACAGCTACCGGTATCGATTACATTCATATCCGGGAACTGGGTGACCCTAAAGCCGGTCGGGACGCAGCTCGGGCAGGAAAGATGGAGACTTTTCGCAAGATCTATGGGGAAGTTCTGGCATCCGATCCAGCTCAGAAAGCGCTTTCAAGTCTCGATAAGCTCGCACGCTCGAAACGGATCTGCCTCATGTGCTACGAACGCAATCATCTCAATTGCCACAGAAATATTGTAGCAAGCGAGCTAGAATCAATGATAGGTTGCGCTTCTTCTCACCTAAGGGTTGAGACCCGTGACCCACAAGAAAGCGAAAAGAGACGAATGCTTCATACTCGTGAAGGCGCAGCCGCATAGGTCCAGCAAGTATTTCGAGACAGTGTGTTGTGCCGGGATAGGGCGAGACGGACATTGGCGACGGCAATACCCGGTTCCATTTAGGATTCTGAATAATAGCCAGAGGTTTCGCCGCTGGGATTGGATAACATATCAGTACACAGATTCATCTAACGACCCGCGCCGGGAAAGCCAGAAAGTCATTCCCGAGACCCTCAGTGTGGGCGGCAAGATAAAATTGTCAGAGCGGGCACAATTTCTGACCCCCCTAATACGACATTCTTTTGCAGATGCAGAGGAACGCGGTGAATCGTTGACACTGCTCCGCCCAAAAAAACTTGAGATCACTTGGGCTGAGAAGTCGGCGAGCGAAATCGAGGATGAGCGGGCCAAACATGCCGACCTTGCCGATCAAATGTCGATGTTTGATGAGGCGGCCTTGCCCCTTGAGCCATGCCCTGTCCAGTTCATTGCCCGTTGGCAGGATCAGCTTGGCAATAGCCGGCGCCACGAATGCGACGACTGGGAGACATCAACCGCCTTCAATCGGTTTGACAGGGAATACGGTCGCAAAGAGGCGCTTAGCATCATCCGAGAAAAGTACGCCGAGCACTATCTCAAGGCTGGCCTCGCACTGGCATTCAGCACACATAGTAGGCGGAATGTTACCCACGGCAGCGAAAATCAATGGTTGCTGGTCGGGCTGGTACGCATTGACCTTGACGAGCAAGCCGATCTTTTCATGACCTAGATGCGCAGCTGGTTCCCTTCCCCTTACAAGAGCGCATCACGGCTTGCCGAATGCTTCGCGCCGCGGGCCGAGATAGCCGAAGAGGTAGGCCGCGACCTTGCGCATCTGGATCTCTTCGGCGCCTTCGGTAATGCGGTAGCGGCGGTGATGGCGGTAGATGTGCTCGAAGGGCTTGTGGCGTGAATAGCCGATGCCGCCATGCACCTGCATAGCGCGGTCGGCCGCCTGGCAGACGAGCCGGTTCGCCCAGTAATTGCACATGGAAA
>CAZKTK010000245.1:0-5435 GCA_964555535.1 uncultured Rhodospirillaceae bacterium | reverse complement strand
CCACGGCGCCGGCGACGACCCCGAGCGCCAGGCCATGAGCCGGCGCTTCGCCACGGTGCTGATGATCTCCATCGCGTATGCCGCGACCATCGGCGGCATGGGCACCTTGATCGGCACTGCGCCCAATGCGGTGCTGGCGGGTTTCATGTCCGAGGCCTATGGCATCACGGTAAGCTTCGGCGAGTGGATGCTGGTGGGCGTACCGACCATGACCATCATGCTGCCGCTGACCTGGCTGGTGCTGACCCGCATCGCCTTCCCGTTGCGTATGGAGGCCGTGCCGGGCCAGGCCGAGATGATCGCCGACCAGCTGACGGCGCTCGGGCCGATGTCGCGCGGCGAGCGGACCGTTGCCGCGATCGTCGCGGTCACCGCCTTCCTCTGGGTCTTCCGGCCGATCGTCGAGGACGTAACGGGCATCGGCCTCAATGACACCAGCATCGCCTTCCTCGGCGCCTTGGCGATGTTCGTGATTCCGGTCGAGCCGAAGAAAGGCATCTTCGCCCTGAGCGGCGAATGGGCGGCCAAGCTGCCCTGGGGCGTGGTCATCCTGTTCGGCGGCGGGCTTTCGCTCGCGGCCGGCATCAAGGGCAGCGGGCTGGCCGACTGGATCGGCGGCGAGGCCGGCGGCTTTGCCGTGCTGCCGACCGTGCTCGTGGTCGTCTGCGTGGTGGCGCTGATGATCCTGCTCACCGAGCTGACCAGCAACACCGCGACCACCGCCACCTTCCTGCCCATCGTCGCCGCCATCGGCATCGGCATCGGCGAGAACCCGCTGCTGCTGGTCTTTCCGACCGTGCTGGCGGCGAGTTGCGCCTTCATGATGCCCGTGGCGACACCGCCCAATGCCGTGGTCTTCGCTTCGGGCTATATCCGCATCGGCCAGCTCATTCGCGGCGGCGTGCTGGTGAACCTGGTCGGCCTTTGCGTGACCATGATCATCGCCTACACCGTGGTGCGCATGGTCTTCGGCATCGAGCTCGGCGTGGTGCCCGACTGGGCGAACGGGCCGCAATGAGCGAAGCGCGCACCGCCGTCATCGTCGGCGCTACCGGCGTGGTGGGCCGCAACCTGATTCACCATCTCTCGGAAATCGGCGGCTGGCGCGTGGTCGGGCTGTCGCGGCGCGAGCCCGACCTGCCGCCGGGCGCGGAATGGATCGGCGTCGACCTGCTCGATGCCCGCGAGGCCCGAGAGAAGCTCGCGCCCCTCGGCCATGCCACGCATCTGTTCTATGGCGGCCTGGTCAATGCGCCCAATGTCGCTGCCAATGTCGGTCCCAACCTGGCATTGCTGGCGAATTCGGTTGAGGCCCTGTCGGCAGCGGCGCCAGGGCTTGAGCATGTCAGTCTCATCGAAGGCACCAAGTGGTACGGTTCCCACCTCGGCCCCTTCAAGACCCCGGCCAAGGAGGACGATCCGCGCCACATGCCGCCCAACTTCTATTACGACCAGCAAGACTGGCTGGCGGCACGGCAGGCGGAGAGCAGCTGGACTTGGTCGGCGCTTCGCCCGCACGCGATTTGCGGCTTCGCGCTCGGCAATCCGATGAACCTGACGACAGCGATCGCGGTCTATGCCGCGATATCGAAGGAACTGGGGTTGCCGCTGCGCTTTCCCGGCAAGCCGCGGGCCTTTGAGACCTTGTACCAGGCCTCGGATTCGACCCTGCTCGCCAAGGCAATGGTCTGGGCCGCGACTACGCCTGAGGTGGCCAACCAGGCTTTCAACATGACCAATGGCGATGTTTTTCGCTGGCGCGACCTCTGGCCCGCCTTTGCAGATTTCTTCGACATGCCCGTCGGCCCGCCGCAACAGATCGACCTCACGGCCACCATGGCTGACAAGGCGCCGGTCTGGCGCCGTATCGCCGAGCGTCACGGGCTGCAAGACATCCCTTACGAAGACCTGGTGCGCTGGCCTTTTGCCGACTTCGTCTTCGGAAGCGACTGGGACATCGTCTCCGACATGGGCAAGGCGCGACGCGCGGGATTCCACGAGGTGGTCGACTCGCAGGGCATGTTCCTGCGCCTGTTCGGCGAGTTTCGCGCCGAAAAGGTTATTCCTTGACCGCTTGCGCGGCGGCGATCGCTTCCTCGATCACGCGCTCGTCGCCGACATGGTTGGCAAGCAGCAGGACGAGCTTTGCTAGCACCCGCATGGCCTGTTCGTCGTCGAGGCCGTCAAGCATGTCGACCAGGGATTCATAGACCGCGTCGCCGTCGGCAATTCCCAGGTCCCGTCGCAATCCGCTCATGCCGCCACTCCCGACGCATGCTCGCGCGCATCTTGCACGGCCCGCGCATCGAGCTCCGGCCAGGCCGCCGTGAGATGCTGGTCGGGGCGAAACAGGAAGACGCCATCGCCGAGCAGCTCCGCCAGGCGGCCTTCGTCGTCACGCACGGTGACGGCGCCGGCAATTGGTGTCTCGGCAACGGTGATGCAGGGCATATCCGCCAAAGTTTCGCCCGTGGTGGACAGAAGCGTGAACTCGCCGCGAAGCAGGGATAGCAACCATGTCTCGCGCTCGCCGGCATCGGTCAGCAGGGTTAAGGGCACGTCCGGGCAGGGGGCGCCGATCAGGGCCGCGCCGGACCCGTCAAGGGGCGAGTTGCAATAGGTCGCCGGGCGCGAGAGACGGCCGCTGTTGACCAGCGCGCGGGCAAAGGGCCACTCCGTTGCGAGATCCAATGTCGCGTCGCGCAGCGCGCGGCTGCCATTGGACTTCGGCGTGATGAAATCGGTGCTGCGCGAAGAATTCAGGATGTTCTCGTCGGCCGCCGCGATGCGCTCCACGTCGTAACTGTCGAGCAGCGCCTCGGGGGCCTCGCCGGCTATCACCAGGGCCAGCTTCCAGACCAGATTGTCCACGTCCTGGATGCCGCTATTGGCGCCGCGCGCCCCGAACGGCGAGACCTGGTGCGCGGCATCGCCGGCGAAGATCACGCGGCCGTGGCGAAACTTCTCCAAACGCCGGCACTGGAAGGTGTAGACGCTGGTCCATTCGAGATCGAACGGCACGTCGGGTCCGAGCATGCGCTCGATGCGCGGAATCACCTGCTCGGGCTTGCGCTCGCGCTCCGGGTCGGCATCGCCGCCGAGCTGCAGGTCGATGCGCCAGACATTGTCCGCCTGTTTGTGCAGCAGCGCCGATTGCTCGGGGTTGAAAGGCGGGTCGAACCAGAACCAGCGCTGGCTGGGAAACTCGGCGCGCATGACCACGTCGGCGATGAGAAAGCGGTCCTCGAAGATGCGCCCCAGAAAGTCGAGGCCGAGCAGGCGACGGGTCTGGCTGCGCGCCCCGTCCGCCGCGATCACCCAGTCGGCCTCCATGCTGTAGTTGCCGAAGGGCGTCTCGACGTCGATCGTCACGTGATCCTCGCCCGGCGTCAGCCCGACCAGTCGGTTCTTCCAGCGCAGATCGATCTGTGGTTCGGTCGTGACGGCACCGACCATGACCTCTTCGACGTGGTATTGCTGCAGGTTGATGAAAGCGGGGAACTGCTGGCGCCCCTCGTTCGCGAGGTCGAAGGTGTAAAGCTCGCGTTCCCGCGAGAACACCTTTCCCGTCTCCCAGGTCACGCCTTTGTCGACCAATGGCCGGGCGATGCCCAAGCGGTCCAGAATCTCCAGCGTCCGCTTGGCCCAGCAAATGGCGCGGCTGCCGACCGAGACGGTGTCGTCGTCGTCGATGATGGTGCAGGGGATGCCGTGCGCCGCAAGGTCGAGCGCCGCCACCAGCCCGATCGGGCCGGCGCCGACGATGACCACGCCGTGGCGCGCCTGCGGGCCGTTGAGCTCGGCCGGTCGTGTGGCTTCGAAACGGGGCACGCGGTCACTCCCCTCCGCATGAACAGGCCTGCCTGATAGCAGACCCGCCGCGGCGGGGCTACCGCATTCCCACGCGGTGTCGCGCCCGCTACTCTGCCGCTTCGGCGTGGCCCGGGACGGGATCGACCGTGCGCGTCTCGTGCACCGCGGGCGACAGCACTTCCAGCGCCTCGAAGTCGTCGGAACAGGCGATCTCGTTGTGCCGGATTCCCGGCGGTGCCAGCACGCAGTCCCCGGCCCGGAAGGTCAGCTCGCCCTCCTGATCCGCGTAGATGAACTTCACCCAGCCCTTGAGCACGTAATAGAACTGCAGATCCACCAGGTGCTGATGCGGCCCGCTGGTGTGCAGATCGTGGTCCGTGCCCTTGTGCTCGTCCTTGATGCGGATGATATGGGCGTGCACCTTGCCGTGGGTCGCATCGGCGATACCCAAATCCCGATACTCCATGAAATGCCGCAGGCCGGTCTTGTATTCGGCGTCCTTGGCATAGCTCACGGAGAACTCTTGTTCCGTCTCGCTCATCTCGCCCTCGCCTCCTGTTGCTCCTGCATCCGGGGCCGACTGATGCGCCGGCCCGCCACAAGGCATAGCCGATTTCGTTGCCGAACGGAAACGACCCGCGGCATGGCGGATGGGCGACTCCCGCATATCTACATCAGAGCGGCTGCCCGATCTCATCAATCCTCGCCCGCCGCCGCAAGACGACGGCAAGACCGACGAATGCGGTGCCATGAAGCGCCGCGAAAGCAGCCAAGGCGAGGTCGAATGACCGTTCTATGCTTGCGGCTGCGGTCCATGCCTCATCGCTTGCCAAGTGTGATCCCCAGGAGAATGCGACGGCACCGATGAGACATATGAGTCCCATGACGCCCCACAAAAGCGGGTGACCGACCACGCGTTGAAGAGCCGAGACAGCAGCGGGAGCCGCGCCTCGCTCTCGATGGAAATCCGTCTTACGGAGTGTGGAGCGCAAACACAGATGCGCCATCACGCCTTCGACGACGACCATCATGGCGAAAAGGTGTACGAACGCCTGCGCATGTTTGGCAGGAGTGTCCGTCGGCGCAGTGTCCAGGTTCGATAGCGCGAAGAGGAAGAAATCGTAGGCACCGTGCAGGGCGATCGGAAGGATTAGCGCCATCGCCCACCACAGAATCGCCGAGGCCCGGCGAACGGCTTGGAACAGGCAGAACCCCATTACGGCGCCGACGAAGGCGTGCCCGGGTACGGCGCTGAGACTACGCATGATGGCCACCGGACCCCAGCTTTCGTCTTCGACCACATAGAAGATGTTTTCGAAGGTCGCGAATCCACACGCCGTGGCAACGGCCATCGTAAACAGCCGGTTCGGCTGCAGAGCCCGCAACTTATGCCCGACCAAACACAGCAAAGCGATCAGCTTGAAGCTTTCCTCGGGTACGGCCGCATCAAGAAATGCCTGCTTCGCGCTGACCGCATAGATACCCGTGCCGGCCCCGATGAAGGTTTCGCTGAGATAGGCAACCATGATTGCCGGAATAGCGGCACAGGCTCCAAAACCGAAGCTTGCCCAGACCATTCCCGTATCGAGGCGAACTCTTGCGCCGACCAAGAAATATGCAAG
>CAZKTK010000244.1:0-5480 GCA_964555535.1 uncultured Rhodospirillaceae bacterium | reverse complement strand
GACATCGTTGACCTGGATTTCGCGGCACGCGCGCACACAACGGGTGCATTGGATGCAGGCATCGAGATTGACCGCCATGGCAGGATGGCTGGTGTCGCTCTCCGTGGCCTCGCGCGCGGGAAAGCGGCTTTCCGTGACGCCCATCGTCTTGGCCCAACGACGCAGCTCGCTGTCTCCATCCGACGGTTGGTCGGTGAGCAGCAACTCCATGACCATCTCGCGGGCCTTGGTGGCGCGGTGACCTGCGCTGTTGACCACCATGCCGTCGCTGGGCTCGCGCATGCATGAGGCGACGAGATCGCGCTCGCCCTCGATCTCCACCATGCAGACCCGGCAATTGCCGTCGGCGCGATAGCCCGGCTGCGGCGTGGCACACAGATGCGGTATGGCGATGCCGGCGCGGCGTGCGGCTTGCCAGATGCTTTCGCCCGCCTCGGCCGTGACCGTCCGCCCATCTAGGCTGAAGTCGGTCATGGCAACACCTCGTCGGCGAAGAACTTGAGAGCGCAGCGCAGCGGATTAGGGGCGGCGTTGCCGAGGCCGCAGATCGAGGCTTCAGCCATCACGCCGCTGAGCTCTTCGAGCAGGCCCGCATCCCAGTCAGGCCTTTCCATCAGAGCGACCGCCTTCTCGGTGCCGACGCGACACGGCGTGCATTGGCCACAGCTCTCATCGGCGAAGAAGCGCATCAGGTTGCGCGCGGCATCGGCGATGGAATCCCCCTCGCCCAGCACGACGATGGCCGCGGAGCCGACAAAGCAGCCCTCATCGTCAAGGGTGCCAAAATTGAGCGGCAGGTCCGCTTTCGATGCCGGCAGGATGCCGCCGGAGGCGCCTCCTGGCAGATAGGCCTTGAAGGTGTGGCCCTCGGCCATGCCGCCGCAATGGTTGTCGATCAGCTGCTGCACCGAAATGCCGGCCGGCGCGAACTTGACACCGGGCTCGCGCACGCGGCCGGACACAGAATAGGCGCGCAGGCCCCGTCCGCCGGTCTCGACGATCTCGCGGATCCAATACAGCGTTTCGACGTTGTGGATCAGGGTCGGCCGGCCGAACAGGCCGCGCTGGGCGGGAAACGGCGGCTTGTGACGTGGCAGGCCGCGCTTGCCCTCGATGCTCTCCAGCATCGCGGACTCCTCGCCGCAGATATAGGCGCCCGCACCACGGCGAATATGAATGTCGATCCCCTCGCACAAACCGGCCTTTATCAGTTCGCGAAATTCCCTTTCCAATCTGATACGTATGTGCGGATATTCATCTCGAATATAAAAATAAATTTCGGTTGCTTCCACGGCCCAGGCGGCGATCAGCATGCCCTCCAGCACCCGGTGGGGCTCGCGTTCCAGAAGCCAGCGGTCCTTGAAGGTGCCGGGCTCGCCCTCGTCCGCATTGACGGCCATCAGCCGCGGTCCCGGCTCGGCCCGCACGAAGCCCCATTTGCGCCCGGCGGGAAAACCGGCGCCGCCGAGGCCGCGCAGGCCGCCATTGTCGAGGGCTTCGATAATGGCTTCCGGCGTATGCTCCCCGGCCCGGCAGGCCTCCAACAGGGCATAGCCCCCGGCCTCGCGATAGGCGGCATAGTCCTGCATGTGGGGCGAGACCGATGCGGCGCCCTTGAGTGCCGCATCCACCGTCTCGACCGTTGCGGACAAGACCTGGGTGTGCCCGACCGCCGCCACAGGCGCACAATCGCAGCCGCCCATGCAGGGCGCCGAGACCACCCGCACCTTGCCTGGATCGACGGTTTCCGTCAGGGCGTCTTTCAGAGCCCCCGCCCCCGCCATCTCGCAGGCAATGCCGTCGCAGACGCGGACCGTGCGCAGCGGCGGCGGTGCCTCGCCTTCCCGCACCACATCGAAATGGGCATAGAAACTGGCAACCTCGTAGACCTCCGCCTGGGCCAGCCCCATGGCCTCGGCCAGCGCGGCCAGGTGTGCTGCGGACAGGTGCCCGCAGCGATCCTGGATGCGGTGGAGATACTCGATCAGCATATCCCGGCGCAGGGGCGCGCCGGCCAGCATGGCAGAGACCTCGCGGCGTGCCGAGGTCTCGACCTGCCGGCCCTTGGGCCGATAACGGCCGCGGCCGCCACCGCCGGGATGGCGGGGACGGCCGCTACTGTCACCGGACGGAGCGGTCATGGCGCCTTAGATAGCCGCCAGAGCCTGATCGAGATCGGCAAGGATGTCGTCGATATGCTCGATGCCGATCGACAGGCGCACATAGCCGTCGGTCACGCCTGTGGCCTCCTGCTCCTCAGCACTGAGCTGGGAGTGGGTGGTGGTGGCCGGGTGAATGGCGAGACTCCGCGAATCCCCGATATTGGCGACGTGGTAGAACATCTTCAGGGCTTCGATGAAGGTCTGGCCCGCCTCCTTGCCGCCGGCAAGCTCGAAGCCGACGAGCGCGCCATAGCCACCCTTGAGGTAGGTGTCGGCCCGCCGCCGCGCCTCGCCCTGCATGAGACCGGGGAAGATGACCCGCGTCACCTTGTCGTTGCCGGCCAGGTAATCCGCCACCTTGGTCGCGTTCTCGCAGTGCGCGCGGATACGTAGCGGCAAGGTCTCCAGCCCCTGGATGAACTGGAAGGCGTTGAATGGGCTGATCGCCGCACCCATGTCGCGCAGCAGCGTGACGCGTGCCTTGATGATGTAGGCGATGGGCCCAAGCGGCTTGACCGCCTGGGTCCAGACGGCACCGTGATAGGACGGATCCGGCTGGTTGAGCATGGGGAAGCGGTCGGCATGGGCTTCCCAGTCGAAATTGCCGCCATCGACGACGACGCCGCCGATGGAGGTGCCGTGGCCGCCGATATATTTGGTCGTCGAGTGCACGATCACCGCAGCGCCGTGGTCGAACGGCCGGCAGAGGATCGGCGCCGCGGTGTTGTCGCAGATCAGGGGCACGCCGAGCTTGCGGCCGATCGCCGCCACTTCGCCGATGGGGAAGACTTCGAGCTTCGGGTTCGGCAAGGTCTCGCAGTAATAGGCGCGGGTGCGCTCGTCGGTGGCCCGCGCGAAGGCCTCCGGATCGCTGGGATCGACGAAGCGGCACTCGATGCCCATGTCCTTCATGGTGTTGGCAAACAAGTTCCACGTTCCGCCATAAAGGTCTGTAGAACTGACGAAATTGTCACCCGAATGGCAGATGTTCTGGATCGAGAACAGCGATGCCGCCTGACCCGAGGCCAGCTCCAGCGCCGCCACGCCGCCCTCCAGCGCCGCGATACGCTTCTCGAACACGTCCTGGGTCGGGTTCATGATGCGCGTATAGATGTTGCCGAGTTCCGCCAGCGAGAACAGGTTCGCGGCGTGCTCCGGGCTGTTGAACTGGTACGACGTGGTCTGGTAGATCGGCACCGCGACCGCCGTCGTGGCTTCGTCCCGGCGCCAGCCGCCGTGCAAAACGATGGTCTCGGGATTGTTGCTTTCTGTGGTCACGTTATCCTCCCCACTATGTCCGGGGCCGGCAATGCGCCGGCACAGCCTGCACCATTGGCGATTCCGCTTCTCGGTTCAAGTGCTAGGCTGGAACATAGGAGAGTGTCCATGATCAATGTTCTCGGCCTCGACCACTTGGTTTTGCGCACGGCGCAGCCTGACGCGATGATCGCCTTCTACGGCGACGTCCTCGGCTGCCAGGTGGAGCGGCGCCTCGACGACCTCGGCCTGATCCAGTTGCGCGCCGGCACAGCGCTCATCGATTTGGTGGATATCGCCGGACCCATTGGCCGCGAAGGCGGCGCGGCAGCGGGCAAAGAGGGGCGCAATCTCGACCATTTCTGCCTGCGCGTGGAGCCGGCAGACATGGCGGAGGTGGCGGCAAGCCTCGCCGCGCACGGTATCGATGCCGGCGAGCCAGCCCGCCGCTACGGCGCCGAGGGCTGGGGCCAGTCGCTCTACATCAGCGACCCCGACGGCAATACCGTGGAGCTCAGAGGTCCGCCCGAGTCCTAGTCGTCGTTGGTTCCGTATTTCTCGTCGAAGGCCCAGACGTCCTCGAAGCCGACCAGGGTGTTGAAGTCGGCGAAGGGCGTCATGGGCGCCTCGACGCCGGCGCTGCCGCCTGTGGCCTTGAGGGTGGCATAGACCGAGCCCAACGCGGCACCGACGGCAAGAAAGCCCGTGGCCGGATAGATGGCGATACGGTAGCCGAGTTCCGCCAGGCGCGGGGCCGGCAGCATCGGCGTGCGCCCGCCCTCCACCATATTGGCGAGGCAGGGCGCGTCGAAGCGGGCGCAGATGCGTGCCATCTCGTCCTCGCTTTCCGGCGACTCGACGAAGAGCACGTCGGCGCCTGCGGCCTGGAAGGCTTCGGCCCGGCGCAATGCCTCGTCCAGCCCGTGGGTGGTGCGGGCATCGGTGCGCGCGACGATGAGCGTATTGTCGTCCTCGCGGCTGTCCACGGCGACCTTGATCTTGGTCACCATGTCTTCCAGCGGGATCACCTTGCGGCCCAGCGTATGGCCACATTTCTTGGGAAATTCCTGATCCTCGAGCTGCAACCCGGCAGCGCCCGCCGCCTCGTAATGGCGCACGGTGTGACGCACGTTGAGCGCGCCGCCATAGCCCGTGTCCGCGTCCGCAATCAGCGGCGTCTTGGTGACATCGACCAGATGGCGCACACGATCCACCATCTCGGTCAGGGTCGCGAAGCCCGCGTCGGCCATGCCGAGATAGGAGGCGGAAACCCCGTAGCCCGTCATATAGAGGGCATCGAAACCCTCCCCATCGGCAACCCTGGCCGAGATGCCGTCAAATACCCCCGGGGCAATGACCAACCCTCCACTGTCGAAGCGCGCCCGCAAGGCCCTGCGCTTGTCTCTCGCCGTCATCTCCGGCCCCTCTTTCCGATACCGATCGCATGGTGCCGGCGCGAATGCGGAGAGTCACGCATCATTCGATCAGGAAACCGAAACGTACCGGTCCCGTCCCGCCGCCTTCGCTTCGTACAAGGCGGCGTCGATGCGCTTGAAGTTCTCCTCGACGCTCATCTCGGCCGACACCGCGCCAACGCCGGCGCTGACGGTCACATTCCCGACGTCTCTGAACGGCGATTCCCGGACCCGATCGATCAGGGTGCTTGCGACCTTTTCCGCCGCATCGACGGCGGTGTTGGGCAAAAGCAAAATGAACTCCTCGCCGCCCCATCGCGCGACGTAGTCTCCCTTGCGCTTATGGGACACGAGGCGTTCCGCAAATTCTGTTAGGACGGAATCGCCGGTATGGTGGCCGTAGGTATCGTTGATGGATTTGAAATGGTCCAGATCGAGCAGGACCATGGATAGCGGAAACTCATGACGCTGGGTTTTCGAGAACTCCATGGCAAGCGCCTCATCGAACATCTTCCGGTTCCACAATCCAGTCAGGGAATCCGTGATCGACTCGTCGCGGAGCTTCTTGAGAGCCTCATCCTTGGTGCGTTCAACGGGCAAAACCCAGCGCACCCAAATCGAGCTCGCCAATAAAAGCATCGATCAC
>CAZKTK010000243.1:0-5488 GCA_964555535.1 uncultured Rhodospirillaceae bacterium | reverse complement strand
AACGGCGCCGGCAAGACGACCACCTTGCGCATGATCGCCGGCTTCACCGCAGCAACACGCGGAACCGTGACCGTGGCCGGCTACGACATGGCCGACCACAATACCGAGGCGGCCCGGCATATCGGCTACCTGCCGGAGCATCCGCCGCTCTACAACACGCTGGATGTCACGGGATATTTGCGCTTCGTCGCCAAGGCCAAGGGCATCCCGAAGAGTGAAACCGCGGCCGAGCTCGAGCGCGTCGTCACGGCCTGCCGACTGGAAGCCGTGGTAAAGCGCGAGGTGTTCAAGCTGTCGAAAGGCTATCGCCAGCGCGTCGGCCTGGCCCAGGCCCTGCTCGGCAAGCCGGCCGTGCTGCTGCTCGACGAACCCACCATCGGTCTCGACCCCGGCCAGATTCTCGAGACCCGCGAAGTCATCCGATCCTTCGGCGAAAGCCACACTGTGTTGCTCAGCACGCACATTCTGCCGGAGGTGACCCTGATCTGCCAACGCGTGGCCATTATCAATGACGGCCGCTTGCTGGCCATCGATACGCCGCAGGGGCTGCAAAGCGCCGTCGCGCAGACCAATCTCGTCTCTCTTCGTGTCACGGCACCGGAAGACGACTTGCGCCAGGAACTGCTGGCGCTCGACGGCGTGGAGGCAGCGACCTTCAAGGACGAAGACGGCATGCTCTCCGGCCTTTGCAAGGTAAGCGGCCGCGAGGGCGTCGAGGCCGCCATCGCACGCGCCGTGGCGGCACGCTGGGACCTCTACCGCCTGGAGCGTCAGGAGCCGACCTTGGAGAACATCTTCCTGCACTACGTCACGGATTCGCAGCGGGAGGCCGCGGCATGAACGGCATGCTCGCCGTCTATCAAAAGGAGATGCGGCTCTACTTCCGCTCGCCCATCGCCTATTTCGTGGTCGCGGTCTTCCTCGTCGGGACAGGGTATTTCTATACCTACAACGTCTTCCTCGGCGGCACGGCCACGATGGATGCGACGTTCCAGAACATGGGCATATTGCTGACCGTGGTCAGCCCGGCCATCTCCATGCGCCTGTTCTCGGGCGAATGGGACGGCCAGACCATGGAGCTGCTGCTCACCTTGCCGCTGCGGCCATGGCAAATCGTCGTCGGCAAGTATCTCGGCGCCGTGACCATCCTGTTCCTGATGACCGCCGGCACCACCATCGACCTGATCCCAATGTACCTCTTCGCCGAGCCCGAGACGTTGACCATCATCTCCGGCTATATCGGCTTCCTTCTGCTCGGCATGGCCTGCCTCGCCATCGGTCAGCTGCTGTCGGTCTTGACCAAGAACCAGATCGTGGCAGCCCTCGCCACGGTCGCGGCCTTGCTGGGCTTCTGGTTCATCGGCAATCTGCAGAGCTTCCAGTCGTCCTTTTTCCTCTGGAACCTGTTCGGCTACATGTCGTTCTCGAACCATTTCGCCCAATTCATCGAGGGCCTGTTCCTGACCGACGCCGTGGCCTACTACCTCTCGATCAGTGCCATTGCGCTGGCCTTGAACGCCGGCTATTTGCAGTGGAGGCGATAGCATGCCGTCGATCCTGACACTGCTCGCCGGCATCGGCCTGTTGCTTGCGGCGCTGTTTACACAGGCGATCTTCTACGAGACCCTAACGGTAACGATCATCCTGGCCGTGGCTGGCTTGGCTCTCTCGGCCTGGGGCGGCTATGCCATGCGCAAAGAGCTTGGCGGCATCATTCGCCGCCGCCGCGTCGAGGTGGCCCTGCACACTTTCGGCGTGATCGGCATCATCATCGCGCTGGGCTACATGTCTGTCCGCTATCCCGTTCGGATCGATCTGAGCGAGGCAGGCATCCACTCCCTCAGCGAGCAAAGCGTGGACGTTCTCGGACGCTTGGAGAAGCCGGTTCACATCACCTTTTTCCACAATCACCTGATGGAAAAAACCATCAACCTCTATCGCCTGATTGCCAAGCAGTCGGACAAGGTAACCGTGGAGTTCCACGATCCGACGCTCAACCCGGCCCAGGCCCGCATGATGAATGTCCGCTTCCCGGGTACCGGTGTGATGACCAGCGAGGATCGCCGCGTCGACGTCAATGGCGAACTCGAAGCCGACATCATCAATGGCGTGCTCAGGGTCTCTCAAGGCGCCACCCAGAAGGCCTGTTTCCTCGACGGCCATGGCGAGGCCGACCCCCTCAGCATGGAGCAACACGACCACCTGGAATCGACAGCCGGCCATTCGCACGGGACCGGCGTGCAATACGTCATGCATGAGACGCACGGCCTGGCTAAGGCGGCCAATGGGTTGGAAGAGCTCAATTACACAGTCGAGAAAGTTTCGCTGCTGCAGTCCGGGCTGGCCGCTCTGGACGGCTGCGCCGTGCTTATCGTCGCCGGACCTAAGACCGAGCTGCTGCCGCGCGAAGTCGAGGACCTGCGAAACTTCATGGCCGGCGGCGGCGATGCCTTCCTAATGATCGATCCCTTCATACAGACCGGCCTCGGCCCATTATTGCGCGACTATGGCGTGGTGTTGGACGAGACCATGGTGATCGACCCTGCCCACCATTTTGCCGCCGATCCCTCGTCACCGGCCGTGACCGACTACAACAATCATCAGGTTACCCGTGTGCTGCCATTGTCTTTCTTCCCGGGCGTGCGGTCGCTATCGCCCGGCCAGCGCGTGGCGGGCACTTCGGTTACCCCGGTCATCAACTCTTCGATCGCCAGTTTCGGCGAAACCTCCACCGACCGCGCCGAACGCGACGATGAGACCGATATTCCGGGGCCCCTCACCCTGATGGTGGCGATCAACAAGCGCCCGTCCACGCAGGAAGAGCAGGACATTGCCTCGAACCTCGATCGACGCGAAGCGCCGGAGGGCGCGACCCCCATTCGTCAAGCCAATTCCCGGTCACGCATGGTGGTGATCGGCGATTCCGATTTTGCCACCAACTCGTTCTTCCACATTCTCGGCAACGGCAATCTGTTCCTCAACACCGTCAACTATCTCGCTGCCCAGGAAAACCTCATCGGCATCGAACCCCATACGCGTGAATTGCCCGAGATCAACTTCACCAACCGGCAGATGAAGGCGACGTTCTTCCTCGCCGTTTTCCTGTTCCCGCTGCTCCTTGGCCTGATCGGGACCGCCGTTTGGTGGCGGCAGAGGTGAACCGCCGGACGGGAGCAACTTGGGCAGTCCTGGCCGCCGTGATCGGGGCGATCGCGGTGGTGGAAACTACGGGCATGCTGGGGCATGGCGGAGGCGAAAGCCATCAGGAGTTCAGCCACCAGGACGCTGACGAGGTCGAATTTCTGGTGCCGGCGCCGGTTGGCACGCTTGGCGCCATCGAGATCGCGTTCGAGGGAGAGGTCTATCGTTTCGAGCGTGACGCGACGGATGCCTGGTTCCATCATCGCCACACGCCGGACGAGCCCGAGGATGTCGACCATGAACACCGCGCGGATGCCGACCTGGCACCTTTGATCGGCCAGGCGCTCGCCGCCTTCGGCCGCACCCGTCGCGACCAGGAGCTGGGTGCGGGTGCGGAGGGCGTGGATTACGGCTTGGCAACACCAATCATGGTTATCACCCTCTATCCCGCCAATGGCGAAGCGCCGCTTGCCGAATTTCTCGTCGGCGACATGCTGCCCGACGAATTCCGGCGCTATACCTTGGTCGATGACGGCCCCACTATCGTTGCCATCGCGAACTACCAGATCGAGAATCTGCAGCAACTCCTCCAGGCCGTCGACCGAGAATGAGCTCGCGCCGCCTGCGTCCCGGTCTGATCGCCATATGGCTGGTGCTGGCCGTGCTCGTGGTAGTGATCGTGGCCGAGCAGGGCGATCAAACACCGCAGCAGAGTGAAACGGCCATTCCCCTGCTTGGCGTGAGCGAAGACGCGCTGGGTTCCATCGAGGTATTGCACCAGGCGCGCCGGGCCGCGATAAACCGCGATGGCGACGGCCAATGGTTCGTCCATTCCGCCAATCATAGCCATGCCGGCGGCGCGGTTCAGGCCGATGAGACGCACCAAGCCACGCCCGAAGCCTCCGCGGCCCTTGCCGCACAAGTTGCCGCCATCGCGGCCCTCACGGTGCGGAGCGCAGACGGGGACCGAGCGGCTGCAAACGTCGGCGTTACTAATCCCAAGACAATCGTGGCATTCTACGGTCGCACCGCTGGCGAGATAGATTATGCCAGCCCGCTCGCCATGCTCTATGTCGGCGACCACGCGCCGGCTCTTGGCGCATACTATGCGACCATCGATGACAACCCGACCATCGCGCTGGTCGGCGACGAAGCCTTGAGAGCGCTCATAGAATTGTTGTTCAGCGATTGACCATGACACCGAAATCGATCCTCGACTTCTGGTTCGAAGAGGCCGGGCCTGAGCTCTGGTTCGTCAAGGATCCGGCCTTCGACGCCTGGCGTGAGACGGCCGAAGGTGCCCTCGCCCTTTGCATCTTGCTCGATCAGGCACCGCGCAACCTCTTTCGCGACCACGCGAGAGCCTTTGCCAGCGACCAGGCCGCCCTCGCCGTTGCCCGCGACGCGATAGCGCGCGGCTACGATGAGGCGCCCGGCATAAGCGAAACGCAGCGCTCCTTCTTCTACATGCCCTTCATGCACAGCGAATCCCTCACGGACCAGGAGCACTGTGTGGCGCTCTTCGAGAAGAGCGGCAACGCGGACAATCACGCCTATGCCGTGCGTCATCGCGACATCATCGCCCGCTCCGGCCGTTTTTCCCACCGCAACGACGTCTTGGGGCGCGATAGCAGCGACGCGGAACTGGCTTTCCTGAACGAGCCTGATTCCTCGTTCTGACTCACGGCGACGGCTGCTGCCACCTCGATTTTCCCGATCAGCCATAGTAGCCTGGACTCTGGTAGGCTGACGTGGTGGGACATCATGACGAGGAGCATCTATCTGGTCGACGATGAGCCCTTCATGGTGAAGATGGTCGGGACGATCCTCACCAAGGCGGGCTATCGTGTGACGAGCTCCACGTCGAGCGTGGCTGCGCTTGAGGAGATCCGCGCGCAAAAGCCGGATTGCGTGATCACCGACATCATGATGCCCGAGCTTGATGGCCTGGAGCTCTGCCGCCTTGTTTGCAGTGACCCCGACCTGCGCAACACCAAAGTGGTGGTGCTGTCCGGCAAGGCCTTCGAGTTCGATCGCCGTCGCGCACGGGAGTTCGGCGCGGTCGGCTACATCGTCAAATCGGCAAACCTCGATTCCCTTGTGCAGCGCCTGGAAGCGATTCTCAGCGACGATGTGACACTGACCTATTGGGGCATCCGCGGCACCCTGCCCGTACCGGGCAGGCGATCGCTGCGTTACGGCGGCAACACCCCATGCCTCACCGTGCGCTGGCCCGGCGACCGGCTTTTCATTCTCGATGCGGGCACCGGCATCAAAGAACTTTCCAACCATCTTCAGGGCCAGGCGTCCGATCCGCTTACGGCGCGCCTGCTAATCTCCCATCCCC
>CAZKTK010000242.1:0-5536 GCA_964555535.1 uncultured Rhodospirillaceae bacterium | reverse complement strand
CTTCTTCTTCGCCTTCATGATGTTGGGCAGCGAGGCGTAGCGCGGCTCGTTGAGGCGCAGGTCAGTGGTGACGATCGCCGGCAGCGACAGCGACAGCGTCTCCAGCCCGCCGTCGATCTCGCGCATCACCTCGGCCTTGCCGTCGGCCAGTGTCAGCTTGGATGCGAAGGTGCCCTGGGCCCAGCCCAGCATGGACGCCAGCATCTGCCCGGTCTGGTTCGAATCGTCATCGATGGCCTGCTTGCCGACGATCACAAGGTCCGGGCTCTCGGCCTCGGCGATGGCCTTGAGCAGCTTGGCGATGGCTAGCGGCTCGGGCGCCTCGTCGGCGACCACCAGAATGCCGCGATCGGCGCCCATGGCGAAGGCCGTGCGCAAGGTCTCCTGACACTGCTGCGGGCCGATCGAGACGGCGACGATTTCGTCTACCGTGCCCGCTTCCTTGAGACGCACCGCCTCTTCCACGGCGATCTCGTCGAAGGGGTTCATGGACATCTTTACGTTGGCCGTCTCGACGCCGGATTTGTCGCTTTTCACCCGAATCTTGACGTTGTAATCGATGACGCGCTTGACCGCGACGAGAGCTTTCATCCGCGTTGGCTCCGAGAGGTTTGAATTGCGGCGGCGACGGTCGGTCGGCGACCGGCCCGTCTATTGTGCAGGTGCACAATATGAGCAGGCCCAAAGCCTGTCAAACCGCTTACAGCCGTGCGGAACCGGCATCAGCCGCTGCGGATGAAAGCCACGTAAATGACGATCAGAACCACGGCCAGGGCCTGCAGGCCGACGCGCAGGCGCATCAGCTTGTTGCCGTAGCGCCGGTTGAATTCGCCGCCGCGCACCATGCCGATCACGCCCACCATCAGCACGATGAAGACCGCGATCAGCGAGATCACGATGAGCATCGGGAAGATGGCCTGCAGCGGTCCCATTGGATGCCTCAGACGGGAGAGCCGCCGCGCGCGGCGAGATTGGCGAGATATTCGCGCCGCGTCTTGGGCCCATAGGTGAGAAAGTGCGGGTCGGGGCGCTCTCGATATGCGGCGCGACGGCGCTCGACGGCATCCGAGCGCGCCCGCAGCAGGATCTCGTCGACGTCGAGACTGTAAGGACGGGCGGCATTGAGGCCGAAAAGGCCCGCGCGCAATGCCGGCGTGATCTCGGGGTAGCCGTGTGCCTCGCGCAGTTCGGGTGCGATTTGAAAAGTCCGCATGGCCTGGATCTGATCTTGGGGCGAGCCGTACCAGATGCAGTCTGAGCCATAGAGCACGTTCTTCTCGCCGACATGCTTGAGCAGCTTGCCGAGAATATGCGCCGCCTGGTCGGTGCGCCGCATGGTCTGTCGCCAGGTGCTGCCGAGCTCCGCATAGACATTGGCGTTCCTGGGGATGTCGTTCTCTTCCAGAGAGCGGATCAGTGCATCGACGCCCTCGCCGCGGCCGGGATCGTAGGGACCTTCGGGCTCGCCCGGAATGAAGCCCGAATGATAGATGAGGAAATTCACGTCGGGGAACATCTTGGCGACGATGCCGATATCGCTGGCCACACTGTGCTCGTAGGACTGAGGCCCGAAGGGAATGCCCTTGTGCACGCAGATATTGCGCACGCCGAGCGCGCGCGCCCTCTCGATAAGCTTGAGGCCCGTGTCCTCGTCATGCAGGAAGAAGCCGCCGCGCTCGCCGGGCCCCCACTGAGTATAGCATTTCCAGGCCACCACCCCCCAGCGTTCGGCCAGCTCGTCCATGCCTTCCAGATCGCCGTCCTGGTTGGGGTTGACGCGGCCGTGCAGAAGCAGGCGCTGGCTGCCTTCCATGGCATCGACGATGCGGCGGGTCTCGTCCGCCTCCTGGATGGTCAGCAGCTCGCGTTCGCGGTTGGAGGGAATGAAGGACAGGATCATCATGTCGGTGTCGGAATCGAGGAAGATGTCCTTGATGAACTTGTCCGCCCCGCCGAGCCCCGTGACACCGATCCCGTTCTCGCCGACGAAATGCCCTTGAACGTCGAAAACGAACTCCCGCTGGCCAAGCTGTTCGCGGGCCAGGTCCTCGTCGAGCGCGGCGCTCTCGTCCAGGTCGAAATAGCCGGCCGCGTGGCCAGCCTCCGCATTGGCGGCATTGAGCGCCAGCAGGGTGCTTGCGGCACCACAGGCCGAGACCATGAAGGCGCGCCGCGTCAGACCCAGGCGCTTGGCGTTGTCGCCGGCCCAATCCTCTGCCAGGGCACGCGCGTGGCGGCTGACGCTGTCGAGGGGCAGGGGAGCGAACTCCCCGTTCGAGGTGGAATCGATCTTGATCGGCAGTCGCTTGCCGTCGGGATCGTGTCCTAGGGTCATGGCTCAGTCCTCCGGCATCGGCCCGGCAACGATTTGCGGGTCGAGGCGCCTGTCGAACAGGTTGACCCGCCAGTCGAAATGGGGGCCGGTGGCGCGGCCACTGGCGCCGACAGCGCCGATGGTCTGTCCCTGGCCGACCGAATCGCCCGCGCTCACACTCATATCCGAGAGGTGGAGATAGCTGGTCGACAGGCCGTAGCCGTGGTCGATGACGATGGTCTTGCCGCTCAGGTAGAGATCCTCGGCAAGAGTGACCTCCCCGGCGGCTGCGGCGGCGACAGGGGTGCCGATCGGTGCGGCAACATCGACGCCGAAATGCGGCCGCTTCGGCTCGCCATTGAGGACCCGCCGCGAGCCGTAGACCCCGGTGATGGGGCCCGTGACAGGCCAGATCAGGGGCGCATGGCTCGCCAGCAGCTCGGATTCGATGGCGCGCGCGGCGGCCACCGCTTCCGCATCGGCGCGAATGCGGGCCAGGGTCGCTTCGTCGGGGCTGACCATGTTCTCGGGCAGGCCGTCGATATGCTGTTCTTCGTATTCACGCTGCTCGACTTGCAGGAACTGGCGGGCTTGGCCATCGGGGCAATATGCCTTGACCAGGGCCCAGGGTTTCTGGTCGTAGCCGAAACCGATAAGAAAGCCGCCGTTCTCGGACACGGTAACTTCCAGGCCGTCGAGGGTGACGCGGCAGCCGGGAGCCACCGTGCCGCGCAGCAGGCCGCCCTGGCTGGGGGTGCCGCGCAGTTCCATGAGCGCCGCACCCGCGGCCTGGGCGAAGAGGGCAAGCAGCAGCGCCGCGCAAGCTATGGATTTTGTCATAGTAGGGATCCTTGGCTGTCGTCATCGCCGCCGCCGCTGCGCCGGCGTGGCGCTGGACCGACCTGAGCCGGCACGCGCCCGTCACTGAATTCGATCTCTAGCATGCCGGCGCGGCGCGCGGCAGCACTATCCCTGACCAGCGCCCCGTCGCTGCCGTGGACAACGGCGAAGCCGCGGGACAGAACGCTGCGGTAACTGACGCTTTCCAGCCTGGCCTCAGCGGCGGAAAGGCGGTCGCGGGCGCTTGCCAGCCGGCGTTCTGCGGCGCGCTGCATGCGGGGCTCCCGCGTCCAGCGCCCGAGCCTGTCGCCAGCTTCGCTCAGTCCCGCCTTACCGGCCGCGCCGAGACGGTGCGCCGCGGCTTGCAAACGCAGTCCGGCCGCCTTGGCCTGTTGGCGCGGGCTGACCAGACCCGATGCCGCTTCCGCCAGAGCGGCGCCGCGGCGGGCCAGTAGTGTCGTCATCACGCGGCGCAGACTCTCGCTGCGGTCGTCGAGGCGTTGCGCGGCTTCTTCGAGCATGGCGCCGGGCCGTGGCAGGCCGCGCGCCAATGCCTCGACGGCACGGCGCTCCCCGTCCAGGCGGCGCGCCATTACTGTCGCCATGCGGCGTTCGTGCTCGCCGAGGTCGGCCAGTATCTCGACGCGCACCGGCACTGCCATCTCTGCAGCGGCCGTCGGGGTCGGCGCACGCCTGTCGGCAGCAAGATCGATCAGCGTGGTGTCCGTCTCGTGGCCGACGGCGCTGATCAGCGGGATGGTGCAGGCGGCGGCGGCGCGCACCACGATTTCCTCATTGAACGACCAGAGGTCCTCGATACTGCCGCCGCCGCGGGCGACGATCAGCAGGTCGGGGCGCAACGGGTCGTCGGGGGTCAGGGCATCGAAGCCGCGAATCGCCGCCGCGATTTCGGCATCCGCGCCTTTGCCCTGCACGCGCACCGGCCATAGCAGCACCGGGCGCGGGAAGCGATCGGCCAGGCGATGGAGAATGTCGCGAATCACCGCGCCCGTGGGCGAGGTGATGACGCCGATACGCTCGGGCAGCACCGGCAGGGGACGCTTGCGCTCAGGCGCGAACAGGCCTTCCTCTGCCAGGGCCCGGCGGCGCTCGTCGAGCAGCGCCAGCAGGGCGCCGGCGCCGGCCACGGTCATGCTCTCGACCACGAGCTGGTAGCGCGAGCGAGCGGCATAGGTGGTCAAGCGGCCTTCACAGACCACTTCCAGGCCGTCTTCCGGGCGCATGCCGAGCTTTCCTGCCACACCGCGCCAGACCACCGTGTCGAGCACCGCCTTGTCGTCCTTGAGGGACAGATAGAGGTGGCCCGAGGCAGCGCGCTTGAAGCCGGATATCTCGCCGCGCACGCGGACCCGCTGGAAGTTGCCTTCAACGGTGCGCTTGAGCGCGCCGGAAAGCTCGCTGACGGAATATTCCAGGGTGTTATCGATCAGGCTCGTCTCTTCACTCATCGGGCAATGATAGCCGTGCTCGGGCCACCGCGTCCATTGACAGCGTCCGCGGCATCGGCTGCTATGCGGCCCATCGCGACACTGGGATCTACAACGGTCGGGACGGCATGAAAGTATTGGTGGTCGGCTCCGGAGGCCGCGAACACGCGCTATGTTGGGCAATCGCCGCATCACCCCTGTGCGAGGAGGTGCTGTGCGCGCCGGGCAATGGCGGCATCGCCGAGGTCGCCCGCTGCGTTGCCGTCGATGTCATGGATTTTGACGCCCTCGTCGCCTTGTGCCGCGACGAAGGGATCGAATTTGTCGTTGTCGGTCCCGAAGCGCCCCTGGTCGGCGGCCTTGTCGATCGCCTGGCGGCGGAAGGTATCGATGCCTTCGGCCCGACGGCAGCCGCGGCACAGCTTGAAGGCTCCAAGGCCTTTACCAAAGACCTCTGCGAGGCCAATGGCATTCCAGCCGCCGCATCGCGCAGCTTCGACAATGCGGAAGACGCGGCCGCCTATGTGAAGAGCCATGGCGCGCCCGTGGTCATCAAGGCCGATGGCCTGGCTGCGGGCAAGGGCGTGACCGTTGCCCAGACCCTTGACGAAGCCTTGGCAGCGGTAGCCGCGATCGGGGACTTCGGCGAAGCTGCCTCGACCATTCTCGTCGAGGACATGCTGCGTGGCGAAGAGGCGAGCTTTTTCGCCCTGGTCGATGGCGAGACCGCCTTGCCCCTGGTCGGTGCCCAGGACCACAAGGCCGTGGGCGACGGCGACATCGGGCCCAACACTGGCGGCATGGGTGCCTATTCGCCCGCGCCCATCCTCGATTCGGCCATGGCCGCCCGGGTCATGGACGAGATCGTCACGCCGACCGTGCAAGCCATGGCCGCCGCCGGCAACCCGTATAAGGGTGTGCTCTATGCCGGGCT
>CAZKTK010000241.1:0-5652 GCA_964555535.1 uncultured Rhodospirillaceae bacterium | reverse complement strand
CGTCCTCGGCCATGAGCCGCGAATAGCCCGCCGCATCGGCCGCCACTATCGCCGCCAGCTTCCTCTGGCCTTCGTCATTCGTCATGGTGTGCGGCCCCGTACCCCCGTGACGTCTCTCTCCACCGCAACCGCCAGTTTGCCACGGCGGCCCCGCCGGCGCGAGTCAATCCGTCCGCCATGTGTACGGAGTGATCGCCGCCTAGTGGTAGGCGCGCGCCTCGTCGAACATGGCGATGATGTTTTTCGGCGGCACGTCGCTTTGCAGGTTGTGCACGCTGTTGAGCACGTAGCCGCCATCCTTGCCGAGGCAATCGATGATATGGCGGACATCGGCGCGCACTTCGTCGGGGGTGCCGAAGGGCAGCGCCTTCTGGGTGCTGATGCCGCCCCAGAAGGCGAGGCGGTCGCCATAGGCTTCCTTGAGGCCGGCCGGCTCCATGCCCTTGGCCGTGACCTGCACGGGGTTGAGCGCATCGACGCCGATCTCGATGAGGTCCTCGATCAGCGGCGCCACCGCACCGCAGCTGTGGTAGAGCACCTTCGGCTGACCGTAGCTCTTGACGGTCTCCATGATGCGGCGCTGATGGGGCTTGATCATGGCGCGGTAGATCTCGGGGTCGAACATGGTCGCCTGTTGCGAGGCGAGATCGTCGCCCATGAAGACGATGTCGATATTGTCGCCCACCGCCTCCAGGGCATTGCTTGCCACCCTCACATACCAGTCGGTGATGATGCCGTAGAGGCGCTCGAGGAAGGCCCGGTTCTTGTAGAGGTCGGTCAGCGACTCGGCAAAGCCGCGTACGAACTGGGCGTTATGGACGATGCCGACGGGCATATTGAGAATGATCGCGTGATCGCTGTTCCGCCGCAGCGCCGCCGCGCGCTCGGCCAGGCCGCGGGTATAGCCGGGGTTGTCCGGATCGGGCCAGTCATAGTCGTCGAGCAGGGCAATATCGGGTTTCTTGAGGCCGAAGAAGGGGCCGTCGACATAGAGATAGGGGCCTTCGCCCGACTTGCGCCAGGTCACGCCCCATTCGTCGAAATAGGTGTCCTCGTCGATGACCTTCTGCTCGCCCTCGTATTGGCCGAGGGCGAGATAGCGGGTGTCGACGTCGAAGCGGTCCTGGACCTCGGGCTCGACCACGGCCAGGCGGCGCACCGGCGAGACATTGGCGGCCTTGGACGTGGTGGCGATGCCGAGCTCCTGCTTCAGCTTCTCATAGGCCGAGTACCAGATCGTCGAGACGAAAGTGCCGCCGAAATCGATCGGCACGCGGTCGGTCGGCTCGTGGTTGAGGGCGGCAAGCACGCGCTCCCTGTGGCTGAATTCGGTCATGGCTGGCGCCTTCATGCTTGATGGGTTTCGAGGAACTCCCGATAGCCGCCATAGCCGGTCGTGCGCGCCTCGAAGGCGAGCCCGAGCCTCGCGGCGGCGGCTTCGGCCCTGGCGCGCAATTCCGGCGTCTCCTTCTGGGTCAGATAGACCAGCTTGCGGTATTTGCCGAAATAGATATCGCGCAGCTTCGGATGGCGATCGAGAGCCAGGCCCTTGACGATAAGCCGCTCGAAATGCCGCGCCAGGAAGTCGGTCAGGAAGAAGCTGCCGGGCTCGTTTGCCATCAACTCGGCATAGGCCTCGGGGCCGGCGAAGACCTCGTAGCAATGGCTGCCGCCAATGCGCGGCACGTCTTCTTCCGCCAGCACCTCGTCGAGCAACCCACCGGTGCCGCAATCGGCGAACAACACCAGAATCTGCTCGAAATCCTCGCGCCCGGCCTGGATCAGCTTGCGCACGCCGTCGGGAATGCGCTCGGGCGTATTGTGGATATGCGCCGGCAGGCATTTCACCTGCATGCTGTCCCAGCCATTGTCGCGCACCAGGGCGACGACCTCCTTGGCCAGGGCGCCGCAGGTGATCAGCAGGGTGCGCGGCGGCGCCGTCATGTCAGGCCGGCACCAGATAGCGGTGCGCCAGTCCCGTGTCGTACATGGCGACGATATTCTCCGGCGGCACTTCGGGCTGGATGTTGTGCACCGCGTTGAGCACGTAGCCGCCGCCCTTGCCCAGGACATCGATGACGTGGCGCGTCTCGGCGGCCACTTCCTCGGCCGTGCCCTGGGGCAGGGTCTGCTGCGTGTTGATGCCGCCCCAGAAGGCCATGCGCTCGCCGAACTCGGCCTTGAGGCGCTCGGGCTCCATGTTCTTCGCCGCCACCTGCACCGGGTTGAGGATATCGACGCCGATATCGATCAGGTGCTCGATGAACAGATAAGCGGAGCCGCAACAATGGAACAGCGACTTGGCGCCGGTCAGGCCCTTGAGGGTCTGGATGATGCGCTCGTGGCGCGGCTTGATCATGCGGCCATAGGTCGCGTCGGGGTCGAACATGCAGCCGTTCTGGGTGCCGAGATCCTCGCCGAAGAAGATCACGTCGACATTCTCCGGCCCCGCCTCGCGGATCATCTTTTCCGAGGCCTTGATATTGTAGTCGGCCAGGCGATCCATCAGATAGCAGGCGGCCTCCGGCGCCTTGAACAGGTCCATCAGGAAGGCTTCCATGCCGCGCAGGCCGTAGGCGCGATGGATCACCTGGTCAGGCACGTTGAAGACCAGGCAATAGTCGCCCTGCGCCTTGTAGGCCGCGACGCGCTCCCTGATGCCCTCGCTCATGGCCGGGTCTTCCGGGTCCGGCCATTCCATGGCGTCGATGCGGTCGATGGTCAGCTTGCCGCCAACGAGCGGGCCGTCCTTGTAGAGGAAGTGCTTGTCCGCGGTGCCGACCGTGCCTTTGAAGGTGACGCCGAAATGGTCGATATAGGTAAGCTCGTCGACCCAGCGGCCTTTGCCGCCGCGGCGCCCGTGCGCCATGATCGGGCGGGTATCGACGCCGAAGCGCTCGAGCACCGTCTCGTCGGGCGCGGCCAGCTGGTTGAGCTTCGACATCATCACGCTCTCGTGCTCAAGCCCGAGATGGGCCTTCAGCGCGTCATAGGCATCGATGGTGATGCCCGTCGCGCCGGCGGCGGCGAGGTCGATGGGTACCCGGTCGGGCTCTTCGTGATTGATCGCGGCAAGAACGCGCTCGCGGTGGCTCCAGCTCATGACACTCGCTCCCCTTACGCCGCGACCAGGCTGCGCGCCTGGTCGACCGCGGCAGGCGCACTCTCGCCATAGCCGTCGGCGCCGATGCGCGCGGCGAAATCGGTGTTCAGCGGCGGCCCGCCAACCATGACCTTGACGTTGAGGTTGCGCGCCCTGTTGGCCTCGGAAATCGTGGCGACGGCGCTCTCGATCTCCGGCATCGAGGTGGTCAGGAGGCCGGAGATCGCCACCAGCTCGGCATCGTTCTCCTGGGCCGCGGAGATGAAGGTCTCGGCATCCACATCGACGCCGAGGTCCACGACCTTGAAGCCGGCACCTTCCAGCAGCATGGCCACCAGGTTCTTGCCGATATCGTGCAAATCGCCCTTGACCGTGCCGATGACCACCGTGCCGACGGGCTTGGCGCCGGTCTCGGCCAGCAGCGGGCGCAGAATGTCCATGCCTGCCTGCACCGCCTGGGCGGCCATCAGCATCTCGGGCACGAACAGCGTGCCCTCGCTGAAGCGCGCGCCGATATCGTCGAGCGCGGCTATCATGCCGTCGTCGAGAATGGTCTTTATATCCGTACCCGCTGCCAGCTCTGCATTTACCAGCTCAGGCACAACCTCATCGTCGTAATCGAGAACAGCATCGTAAATTTCCGCGACAGACACCTGCGTCACCCATGCTTGGTTGGCAGGGATGGCGATATTGTCAGACCTCGCGACCCCCAGTGTCTGCCATTCGCCTCAAGAGCGGCAATGGCGGCAATAACCCATGTTAAGGGGTCAGGATTGCGCCGCCAGCCGGGCGCGCAGAAAGTGAGCCATGTGGAAGTTCGCCTGGGCGGGCTCGTAGCGGCTTGCGAGCCCGACCGGGCAGGCGCGACGGGCCCGGCAGCCCTCTGCCAGGCAGTCGCCGTCGTGGTTCTCGTCGAGATAGGCGACGCAGGCGGGAACGTCGTAACCGGCCTCGCTGAAGGCCGAGACCGGGCATGTGGTCAGGCAGGGGCGATGGGGGCAGGCATCGCAAGGGCTGGAGCGCTCGTCCGCCGGCGGCAGGTCGAGGCGCTCTGCAAAGGCGAGTCCGCCGCGAAAGGCGTGCCACAGCCCGTAATCCGGGTGAACCAGAATACCGAGGGGCGAGCTGTAGCAGGGTTCCGCACGGCCGGCCCAGCGCTGAAACGGCAGCGGCGGCTTGCTGAACGGGAAAACGGCTGTGGCACCACACGCCTCGGCAACCCCTCCCAGCACCGCGTCGGACCAGACATCGAGCCCGCCCGCCGGCGCGCCCGTCGCCGCCACGAAGGCACGCCACATCTCAGGCCCGGCATTGCCCGCCAGCACCAGGGTGCCCGCCGGGCTCCCCGGTGCGATGTCGGGCACACCGTCGGCGGGCTCGGGATGAAAGGCACCGCGCGGGGTCAGTCCTGCCGCGCGCAAGGCCTGTTCGACATCGGAAATTTGCATACCGTCACCTCAACGAATGATCGTCAGCGCATTCGGGTTTGTCCGCCGGTAGAGCTTGGCGGGACGATGAGCGCCCTCGGCCCGCATCTCGCCCGTCTCCTCTATCACGTCGAGGGACAGGAGCCATTTGCGGAAATTGCGTTTGTCGCGCGGCTGTCCCGAGACGGTCTCGTAAAGCCCCTGCACTTCCGACAGGGTGAAGCTCTCCGGCATGAACATGAGGCCGAGATCGGAATACTCGATCTTGGCGCGCAACCGCTCGCGCGCCATGGCGACGATGTCGGCATGGTCGAAGGCGAGCGTCGGCAGGGCATCGATTTCGTGCCACGCCGCATCGGCCGCGTCCGAGCCGGCCTTGAGGGAGAGGCCGCGCAATGGCGCAAGCGCGTAATAGGCGACGCTGATCACACGCTCACGGGGATCGCGCTTGGGCGCCCCGAAGGTATAGAGCTGTTCGAGATAGATACCGCGGAGGCCCGTCTCCTCTTCGAGCTCCCGCGCCGCGCTGGCGTCGATCGACTCGTCGATCTCGACAAAGCCGCCGGGCAAGGCCCAGCGCCCCTTGAACGGCGCCGCCCTGCGCCGGATCAGCAGCAGTTTCAGCAGATCGTCGGCAACCGTGAACACCACGACATCGGTGGTCACAGCGGGATGGGGATAGTCGTAGGTATGGCTCATGTGACTTAGTGTCTTGACAACACGAATATTAAGTGTCATATAGACACTATCGAAAAACCGCGACATCGGCAAGCCGCAAAACGAAAGGAGCCTGCGCGATGGCACAGATCACATCCTATCCCTTCCTGCGGCATTTCCGCGCGGACGCCTCTTCCTATGTCCAGCAGTTCGAAAATGGGCATCGTGTGCGTTCGGGTCGCGGCCTGGCCTTCTGGTTTCGGCCCGGCGGCACGTCGATCAGCGAAATTCCCATGGACGACCAGCAGCTGCCATACATCCTCAGCGGCCATTCCGCGGACTATCAGGAGCTGACCGTCTACGGCACCGTAATCTGGCGCGTCGCCACGCCGGATGTTGCCTTGCAGCGCCGCACCATGGTGCAGGCGAGCCTCGACGACGGCCAGTCGCTGGCGGCGCTCAACG
>CAZKTK010000240.1:0-5666 GCA_964555535.1 uncultured Rhodospirillaceae bacterium | reverse complement strand
CGAGGGAGACCGCCGGCAGCTCGACCGGAAAGCCGCCGGCCTGGTGCACGCCGCGTTTGACGTCCTGGGCGCGGTCGCGGAAATGGCCGTGACAGGTGTTCATCTCGCTCCAGGTGTTGAGGATGGCGATCACCGGCTTGTCGGCGAAATCCTCGGGCCCGAAGCCGAGCTGGCGGATGCGCGCGCGGTGATTGGCGCCGCGCATGGTCTGGGCCGCAAGCCAGCGGCGGCTGCGGAGCGTTTCGTCGGTCATGGAGGGGACGTCCTTCGCTGGAAAAGTCGGAGATGGCCTGCACCACACTCACGATATAGGGCGATTCGATGCTAGCTTGTCTCGATTATGGGGAGGGTCGCATTTTGAGCATCGTTCTCGCTGCGCTGTATGTCGCCGCCGGGGTCTTCGTCCTCAGCGCGGCGGGCGAGGCGGAGGTCGGCTTCGGGCCGAGCGCCCTTGCCGTGCTTTTCGCCATGTCGTCAGGCCCGCTGCTGGTCTACCTCGCCATCGCCGCCATTATTCCGGCACCGCTGCCGCGACCACGCGGACGCCGCCTGGCAGCCCTGCTGGGCGGTATCTTCCTCTGCTACGGCCTCGTGCTGGCGAGCGGCGCGCGCCATCAGGCGCTGGTCGAGGAGAGCCAGATCATCGGCGACACGGTGGTCGAAGAAATCGAGGCCTATCGCCGCCTGCGCGGCGGCTACCCGCTGACCCTTGCCGACATCGGCGATATCGCGGCGCCGGCGCTGTCCGGGTCGCAATACCACTATTTCGCCGACGATGCGGAGGGCTACATCCTCTCCTTCCCCGCCGGCAATCTGGTGAACTGCATGCGCACGGCGCAGGATCCGGTCTGGTTTTGCGATGATTGACCGTCAGTTTCATTGAACGCTTCGGCATCACAGCCCGCTTGGGTTGCGTTTAGGGATTGTCTCACCTAGCATGCCTGCAACTCAAAGGAATAGGCGATACCATGACTCGACTGCTCGCTCTTGTTTGGCTTTGTGCGCTTCTGGCAACACCGCAAGCCTTGGCCTCGGAGACCGTGTACCGGGCCGGGCCGTCACAGCCCTGTACCTGCCGCTGCGGCGGCAGCGCCGTTGCCATCAATCCGCAGGGGTACTGGCTGACCGCGCGGCATGTCTTCGCGGGCTGCACCTATATGGAGCTGCGCACCAATGAGGGCGAACGCTATCTGGTCGACAATATCCTGCACCACCCGACCGCCGACCTGACGCTTTTCAGGACGGCGCCGTTCACCACTGGCCTTCCCGTCAGCTTGAACCGATTGCGCAACGGCCAAGCCGGCTTTCATGTCGGCTATCCGCAGAACCGGCCGGGCGCGGTCCATTCCCAGCTGACTGGCGAATCCTGGATGGAGCAGGAGAAGGGCCGCGAACCGATCATGGTCTGGTCCGAGGTCTCGCGCGACCTGAACAATAACGAGATCGTCTCCGGCCTGAGCGGCGGCCCCGTGCTCGACGCCGATGGCGCGATCGTCGGCATCACCTTCGGTATAGCCTTGGAGAGCCGCGCACCGCTGACCACCACGGTCGAAGCGATCGAGTATCTGCTGCGCTATCGGGGCATCCTCGGGGCGGCGACCGAAGCGCCCGCCAATGTGCGTGTCGCAAGCCTCAATGCGGCAAACTACAGCCGCGTCGCCGAGCGCCTGCGGCGAAACTACGTCGTCGCCAGGCTCTATTGCGAGGGATAGGGCGCGGCTATTTCCGCGCCGCCAGCACCGTAAAGCCTTCTCCGATAATGCTGCGCTGGATATCGCCGTCGAAGCCGGCGCTTGCCAGCAAGCTCTCCTGTTCCTCGCGGGTGGGCACGATGTTGCCCCAGGTGAGCTCCTCGAAGCCCGTCTGAACGGGAAAGAGAAAATCCTTCTCGCGGGATTCGGCGAGGCTGGTCGGGTAGGTCTCGTCGATGATCAGCAGCCAGCCACCGGGCTTGAGCGCACGGTGGCAGGCATCGATGACACTCTGGCGGATGGATTGGCCGATCTCGTGCAGCACCTCGACCATGACCACGGCATCGACCGAGCCTTCCGCCACGGCACTCGCCACATCGCCTTCGATGAGCGTGACGCGGTCTTCCAGCCCGGCTTTCGCGATGGCCTCACGCGCGGTCTTCATACCGACGGGGTCGATATCGACACCGACGCATTTGGCCTCCGGAAACGCCTTGGTGATCTGCAGCAGGTGCCGACCCATACCGCAGCCCACTTCGAGCACGCTGCCGCCGGCATCAAGGCGCTCCTTGAGGCCGTCGAGCTCGGGCAGCAGCTTGCGGGCGCTGAGCACCTGGAGCCCTGTGGTGGCGCCGGCGACAGCCTCGCCGAATGCCTCGCTGCGGCCCTGGAACGGCACCGTGGCGCCGTCGCGGAAGGCTTCGAGGCAGAAGCGGTGATCCTCGGTGGCATGGTCCGTGCCGAGGCGCACAAAGTCGCCGAGATAGCGTGGATGCCCGGGCTTGGCGAGAATCTGGTCCATATGCGGCCCAAGCCGCCACTTGCGCTCTTCGCCGTCAGTCTCGAGCAGGGCAAAGGAATAGGCGGTGACGCACCAGGTCTCCACATAGGGCGCATGCAGCGAGAGCCGCTCGGCGAGCGCTGTCGAAGCGATGCCGGGCTCCGCCGCGATCGCCTCGAACAGCCCCAGGCGAACGCCGATGTCGATCAGATGCATGGCATTGAAACCCCGCCGCCATGCGAAAATCCTGGCGACCTGGTCGTCAGCGGTGGGTGTTTCCTGCGTCATGGTGATTCTCCGTTGCGGCGCGTACGGCGTAGCTTGATCGCAGCTCGTTATCGCGGCGAAAACAGCAAGAGGTATAGAAAGGAATTACGTGCTGCGGCATTCGCTTTCCCAAACCGTTCGAGCGCATCGCGGCACGTAGATATGGCCATTATCGCATCAGACTTCTCCACACGATACTGTGGATCATAGTCAGCTAAATTTCTCCGCTCTTGTAGATCTATCACTGCCGCAGCCAATGCCGTCAAATGTTGACCAAACCCCTTTTTTGGCACGTACTTCATCAATTTCTGCTGGGGCAATGGCTTTTTGACCTCGGCGCAAATTTTCTTGAGCCTGCTATGGTCAATGCTGCGATAGACAAGTTCGTAACGCGGCCGCTTGCGGCTCGCTTTGCCAACGACGGCATCCGCAGCTTGGCTGGCAATTGCATGAAACACGGCATAATAGGCATTCGAAATGGCCCGTCTGAGGTCTGCTTGTGACGGCGGGTCACTATCGCGCGTATCAATTAACAGTTCAGCCTGCGCGACAAGTTGATCAGAAATCGGGACTGTCATGCTCCGCCAACTCGGCCATTGTCACGTACTCCATGATGGGAGTTCGATCCACGCGCAAATCATTCAGAGTGTCATTGAGCTTGACCAAAGCGTTCAATGGCGCGTCTTTCTCCATGTTGCGGAGTGCATCCTGAGTCAAAACGACTTTGACCCTCAGCGCCGGCTGGTCTTGTGAATCAGTTGTGAGTTGGTAGTCCACTCGTACGACCTTCGTTTCCCCCAACTCTGCAGCAATTGCGTGTTGTAAGAGAAGCCGGAAGACCTCATTTGGGCCGAAGCGAGCAAGGTAATAGCCGGGGTTCCAGCCGGATTTCCGACCTTCGGTCGAGTCGACTTCAATGATTACGTGTTTGTGGCCCAAATGCCAAAGGTCACGATCCGTGGGTCCAAATTGCGGTACAGCAGCCAAGTCGGCAACGTGATCACTGTCCCTAAGCTCAAGCAAAGTGATGGCATCGGAAAGCGGGAGTTCCGCCCACGGACCACGCTGCGTCGGCTCGCTGCCTTCGTAAACAGGCCAAATCTTGGCCATGGTTCAACCCTTACATCCAGTTGGCAGTTGGGACCATCCTAGCATGGCGACCTGCCTCCTCACACCTCTCGCACTGCCACCCCGCCTTTGGCCATGTGGGCCTTGGCTTCGGCGATGGTGTGTTCGCCGAAGTGGAAGATGGAGGCCGCGAGGACGGCGCTGGCGTGGCCTTGGGTGACGCCTTCGACCAGGTGGTCGAGATTGCCGACGCCGCCCGAGGCGATGGTCGGCACGGGGACGGCGTCGGCGATGGCGCGGGTCAGCGGCAGATCGAAGCCTATGCGGGTGCCGTCGCGGTCCATGGAGGTGAGCAGGATCTCGCCGGCGCCGAGGGCGACCACGCGCTTGGTCCATTCCACGGCATCGATCCCCGTCGGCGTCCGTCCGCCATGGGTAAAGACCTCGAAGCCGTCGCCGGCGCTCTTGGCGTCGATGGCAACCGTGATGCATTGCGAGCCGAACTTGGTCGCTGCTTCCGCCACCAGCTCGGGCCGGTTGACCGCGGCGGTGTTGATCGAGACCTTGTCGGCACCGGCCAGCAATAGCCGGCGGACGTCGTCCACGGCGCGCACGCCGCCGCCCACCGTCAGCGGCATGAAGCATTGCTCGGCGGTGCGTGCCACCACGTCGAGGATGATGTCGCGGTCGTCGGACGATGCGGTGATGTCGAGAAAGCAGAGCTCGTCGGCGCCGGCCGCGTCGTAGAGCCTGGCCTGCTCCACGGGATCGCCCGCATCGACCAGGTCGACGAAGTTGACCCCCTTGACCACCCGTCCGTCCTTGACGTCGAGACAGGGAATGATACGGACCTTGAGCATGGTTAGGCGGCCAACAGTGCCAGCGCGTCGCGCGGCGGCAGGCGCCCGTCATAGAGAGCGCGGCCTGAGATGACGCCCTCGATGCCGCTCGCGGCCACTGCCTTCAGGGCTTCGAGGTCGGCCAGGGAGGTAACGCCGCCTGAGGCGATCACCGGCGTCGTCACGGCTTCTGCCAGCGCTGCCGTGGCGTCCACGTTCATGCCGCTCATGGCGCCGTCGCGCTCGATATCCGTATAGATGATGGCGGCCGCGCCCGCGTCCTCGTAAGCCAGCGCCAGGTCGACGGCGCGGGTCTCGGTCACTTCCGCCCAGCCGTCCACGGCGACCATGCCGCCGCGGGCATCGATGCCGACCGCGACCTGGCCCGGGTACAGGCGGCAGGCTTCGCGCACGAGGGCGGGGTCGCGCTGGGCGACGGTGCCGAGAATGACGCGCGTCACCCCCGCCTCCAGCCAGCGCTCTATGGCCGCGAGGTCGCGGATGCCGCCGCCAAGCTGAACCTTGAGGCCGCCAGCTGCCAGAATGCCGGAAACCGCCTCGCCGTTCACCGCGTGCCCGGCAAAAGCGCCGTTGAGATCCACCACATGCAGCCAGCGAAAGCCCATGGCAGCGAAGGCGCGCGCCTGGCCGGGCGGGTCGTCTGAAAACACGGTGGGCCGGTCCATGTCGCCCTGGACCAGGCGCACGCAGGCGCCGTCCTTGAGGTCGATCGCGGGATAGAGCGTCAGCGCCATCACAGGTCCTTGATGTAGAAGGCCCCGGCGACCATCTCGCGATCGACCTCGTGGTAGCGGTCGAGCACGCCCCAGCGCTCGTAGCCCCAGGATTCGTAGAGCTTGATGGCGCGCGCCTGGGTCACCCGCACATCGAGGCGCATGACGCGGTAGCCGGCATCGCGCGCGGCGGTCTCGGCGGCTTCGAGCAATTGCCGGGCAAGACCGTGACCGCGCGCCCAGGGCGCCACGAAATGGGTCTCGATATGGGTCGCGAAATGGCCCG
>CAZKTK010000239.1:0-5667 GCA_964555535.1 uncultured Rhodospirillaceae bacterium | reverse complement strand
CCCATCAGGGAGTGATAGATTTCCTCGCCCGTCTCCGGGCGATAGGCGAACATGGGATGGGCCTGAGCGTCGTCGAGGCTCAGGGAGCGGCCGCTGGCGGCGATATGTCCGACCAGGCCTTCGTTCACCCGCAGCCGCGTATTGTGAACCGCATCGGGATTGAGGCCCTGGCTGGCGAAAAGCTCCAAGACCTGGCCGGCGCGCAAAAGGTAGCAGGAGCAGACCTCGGCAACCATGTCGGCCGCGATCAAGCGCACCACGGCATCGAGGCGGGCCTGGGCCGTGCCGCCGCCGGCCATCACATCGCGCAGCCGCCGCAGCAGCCGCCGGGGACCGCTGAGCGACGTGCTCATGCGGCTAGGGCCTTACCTGGTCGCGCCGGGCCAGGGCGTCTGCCGCCTGGGTCACGAGCTCGCCGATGATCTCGGCCAACGGCTGCTCGCTCCGCACCATGCCGACGCTTTGGCCGGCCATCACGGAGCCGTTGTCGATATCGCCGTCGATGACCGCCCGGCGCAAGGCGCCGACCCAGAATCGCTCGACCTCGAGCTGGGCCGCCTTCTGGTCGAGCTCACCCGCCTCGACCTTGGCGATGACCTGGCGCTGGACATCGAGAAAGCGCTCGCTTGCCGCATTGGCCAAGGCGCGAACGGGTATCACGGGAAAGCGCGGATCGAGCTGAGGCGAGACCTGGGCATCGCGCGCCTGGGCGCGCAGAAAGCGCTTCTTGAAGGCGGGGTGGGCAATCGATTCCTCGGCACAGACAAACCGCGTTCCGAGCTGGCAGCCGCTTGCGCCCATGTCGAGATAGGCTGCTACCGCCTCGCCATGACCGATGCCGCCGGCAACGAACACCGGCACATCGTCGATGTGCGGCAATATCTCTTGGGCCAGAACGCTGGTCGAGACCGGACCGATATGACCGCCCGCTTCCATGCCCTCGATGATCAGCGCATCGGCGCCCGAGCGCACCAGCTTGCGGGCAAAAGCAAGAGCCGGGGCAAAACACATGACTTTGGCACCGCCGTCCTTGATGCGGGCGATCTGGGCGCTCCGCGGCAGACCGCCGGCAAGCACCACATGGCTCACCTTCTCATCCAGGCAGACATCGATGAGCTCGTCGAGCACCGGATGCATGGTGATCAAATTGACGCCGAAGGGACAATCGGTCAGTGCCGCCGTGGCGACGATTTCCGTTCGCAACAGATCCGGGTCCATGGAGCCGCAGGCAATCACCCCGAAGCCGCCGGCATTGGAGATGGCGGAAACCAAGTGGCGCTCGGAAACCCATGACATGGCGCCGCCGAGAATGGCTGTCCGCGTGCCCAGGAAATCGCAGCCCCGTGCCCACAGGCGGCGCAGCAGGTCTTCGCCGGTGGCGGCGTCAGTCGGCGTCAAGTCCATAGGCGGCATGCAGGGACCTCAAGGCGAGCTCAGTATATTCCTCTGCGATCAGCACGCTGATCTTGATCTCCGAGGTGGAGATCACCTGAATGTTGATACCTTTGTCGGACAGGGTCTCGAACATGGTGCGTGCGACGCCCGCATGGGTGCGCATGCCGACGCCGATCACGGAGACCTTGACCACATCCGAATCGGACAGGATCTCCTCGAAGCCTAGCCCCTCGCGCTCCTCGCCGAGCACGGAAAGGGCGCGTTCGATATCGTCCGTGCCGACGGTAAAGGTGATATCGGCGCTCTTGCCGTCATGGGACGCGCTTTGCACGATCATGTCCACATTGACGCCGGCACCGGCGAGCGGGCCGAACACCATGGCCGCAAGGCCTGGGCGGTCGGCAATTCCGGTCAACGTCACCTTGGCTTCGTTGCGGCTGTACGCGATACCGCTGACGATGTCCTTTTCCACGATCTGATCCTCGTCCACTAACAGAGTGCCCGGCAGGTCCTCGAAGCTCGACAGCACCTGCAGTGTGACGCGGTGGCGCATGGCCAGCTCTACGGCTCGCGTCTGCAGCACCTTGGCGCCTAGCGAGGCCATTTCGAGCATCTCCTCATAGGCGATATTATCAAGCTTGCGGGCCTTCGCAACGATGCGCGGGTCGCTCGTATAGACCCCGTCCACATCGGTGAATATATCGCAACGCTCTGCATTCAGCGCCGCTGCCAGGGCCACGGCCGAGGCGTCCGAGCCGCCGCGCCCGAGGGTTGTCAGGCGGTTGCGATCGCTAATGCCCTGAAAGCCTGGCACGACGGCCACTTCGCCGGAATCCATGCGGGCGCCGATCTCGGCTGTGTCGATGTCCTCGATATGCGCCTTGCCATGCATGTCGTCGGTGCGGATCGGCATTTGCCAGGCCAGCCACGAGCGCGCCGGCACACCGAGCTCCTGCAGGGCCAGCGCCATCAGGCCGCTGGTCACCTGCTCGCCGCTGGAGACCACCACATCATACTCGCGGGCGTCGTGCAGGGGTGCGATCTCGCTGCAATAGTCGACCAGTCGGTTGGTGGTGCCGGCCATGGCCGACACCACAACGGCGATGCGCTCGCCACGGTCATAGGCTTCTTTGACGCGCACGGCGGCATTGCGGATGCGCTCGATGTCACCCACTGACGTTCCGCCGAATTTCTTTACAACGCGTGCCATGGTCGCCGTCTGCCGGAATGTGCAACAATTCGCCCCCACGGTTGATCGCGGGGGCGGCCCTTCATACGTTCCCTCAGGAAACCTCGCAAGACGGGAAACGCGGATGACCGAACGCCTCGCCACCACCGATGTCGACGAGATCGGCCGCTTCGCGGCGCTGGCCGAGACCTGGTGGGACGAAAACGGGCCCATGGCGCCGCTGCACGCGCTCAATCCGCTGCGCATCGCCTTTATTCGCGATGCTTTGGTTTCCGACGTAAGCGAGCGACGGCCGCTGGCAGGCCTGCGTATTCTCGATGTGGGCTGCGGCGGCGGTTTGCTGTGCGAGCCCCTGGCGCGCCTCGGGGCCGAGGTCACGGGTCTCGATGCGGCACAGAAGAGCATCGATGTCGCGCGCGCCCATGCCGCGGAAGCGGGCCTCGACATCGCCTATCGCTGCGGCGATGTCGCTGAGCTGCACGGCGAGACGTTCGACGCCGTCTTGGCCATGGAGGTGGTGGAACACGTGGCTGACCTGCCGACCTTCGTTGCCGCCGCGGGGGCTTGCGTCGCACCGGGCGGCATCCTCGCCATGGCCACCCTCAACCGCACCCTCAAAGCCCTGGCGCTGGCCGTGGTCGGCGCCGAATATGTGCTCGGCTGGCTGCCGCGGGGCACCCACGACTGGCGCAAGTTCGTGCGCCCGTCCGAGCTGATCGGACTCGCCTCGAACGCCGGCCTGCAGGTCGAGCGCATCACGGGCGCTGCCTACAATCCGCTCAGCGGCTCGTGGCGCCTGTCCCGCGATCTCGGCGTCAATTACATGCTGGCCGCCAGACGCTCGACATCCTCGGCCTCGGCATAGATCGGAAAACTGGCCCGCACCCACGGCGCGCCGGCGATCGTATTGACCGTCACGACGATACCGTGATCACGGCGTAAACGCCGGCGAAGGTCGTGCGCGGGCTCGTCCACCGGTGCCCGCACGGCGACCATGGCAGCCGTCATCTCCGGCGGAGCCAGGGCCTCGGTGCCCCAGGCCGCCGCCAAGCGCTCGCCCGCATGGACGGCGAGGCTTCCCATATAGGCGCGAGCGGCCGCCATGTCGGTGGCGCGCCAATAGTCCAAGGCTGCTGGCAGCGCCAACCAGGCGGAGGCATCGCGCGTGCCCGTCCAGTCGAAGGCAACGGGAAATCCCTGGTCGCGCTCGGCGGCGAAGATGGCTGGTCGCAAGGAATCACGCCGTGCCTCGCTGGCCCAGACGAAAGCCGTGCCTTTGGGCGCGCACAGCCACTTGTGGCCGCTGCCCACATACCAATCCGCGCCGATGGCGGCGAGGTCGAGCGGCAACATGCCCGGGCCGTGAGCCCCATCGACGAGTGTGGCCACGCCGCGTTCGCGGCAGGCGGCGCAGATCCGTTCGACAGGCAGCACGACAGCGCCCGGCGAGGTGACATGGGCGGTGACGGCGAGTGCCGTATCGGCGGTAAGCGCTTCGGCAAAAGTATCGGGTGCCAAGGCGGGCACGGTCACGAGATCGGCCCCGACACCGCGCAAGGCCTGGCGCAGGCCAGGATGCATGAGATTTGTCGCCACCACCCGGCGCCCGACCAGGTCTTGGCTGCGCAGCACCGCATTGAGGCCGTCTGTGCTGTTGCCGACCAGGGCGAGGGCATTGGCATCCGTGCCGAGGAAAGCGGCGAGATCGGCGCGCACCTCGGCGAGTGCGGCCATGATCGTCTCCGTCATGAAGCCGGCCGGGTCGCGCTCCAGACGCTCGCGCCAACGGTCTTGCGCATCGAGGGCAACGCCGAGCGCCGCTCCGAAAGCGCCGTGGTCGAGATGGATCAGAGAGGGATCGAGCCGCCAGTCGCCGCGCAACGCGCGGCCGAACCGGGCATTCAACTGTCTTGGCGCGGCAGCCAGGGGATGGTCGCTACGGGAACGCCCTCTTCCTTGAGCGCCTTGGCCTCGTCGGCGGTGGCATCGCCATGGATGTTACGGGCCTCGGTCTCGCCGTAATGGATCTTGCGCGCTTCTTCTGGGAAGTTCGAGCCGACATGCTCGCTGTTCTTCTCCACCGCGTCCCGGATCTCGCGCAGCTTGGACATCACCTCGGCCTGCATCTCGGGCGACGGGCTGTCGTCGCCGCCGCCGTCGCGGGCACGGCCGATGGCCGGCGCCATGGGCGCCTTGGCAACCTCGGTCTCACCGCAGACGGGACAGACGATCTCGCCAGCCGCTGCCCGCTCATCGAAAGCGGCGCTGTCGCGAAACCAGCCTTCGAACACATGCGCCTTGGCGCATTTGACATCATAGACGATCATGTCTCGCCCATAGTTCCAGGCCGCACGCGCGGCTTTCTCTCTGTTAGATGACACGCCTATGCCCGAAGAACAAGCCGCGCCATCGCCCTGGATCGTCCGTTTCGCCTCATTTGTGGCGCCGGGCGGGCCCGTTCTCGACCTCGCCGCAGGCGGCGGACGCCACACGCGTCTGTTCCTCGAACGCGGCCACCCCGTCACCGCCGTCGACCGGGATATTTCCCATGTGGCTGCATCCGCGACCACCATTTCGGCCGATCTCGAAGCCAATCCCTGGCCTCTCGCGGGGTCGACGTTCGCCGGTATCGTCGTCACCAATTACCTGCACCGGCCGCTTTTTCCCGACATTTTTCGCGCTCTGGCCCCTGGCGGGGTGCTGATCTACGAGACCTTTGCCGTCGGCAACGAGCGCCATGGCCGCCCCAGCAACCCGGATTTCCTGCTGCGCCACGGCGAGCTGCTGGCGCGCGCGGCGGAAGCCGGCCTGCGCGTCCTTGCCTATGAGGACCTCGAAGTGAGCGAGCCGAGGCCCGCCTGCGTACAGCGGCTTTGCGCCCTGAGAATTTCAGGCTAGTTTTCAGCCCATGGAACAGACAGATTTCGACGCCATCATCGTTGGCGCGGGCTTTGCCGGGCTGTATATGTTGCACCGCCTGCGCGGCCAGGGCTTGGCCGTGCGCGGGATCGAGGCTGCCGGCGACGTGGGCGGCACCTGGTACTGGAACCGCTATCCCGGCGCCCGCTGCGATATCGAGAGCA
>CAZKTK010000238.1:0-5675 GCA_964555535.1 uncultured Rhodospirillaceae bacterium | reverse complement strand
TTCCGGCCCACTTGGCTGAATACGGTGGGATAAGAACGATCCGTCCGGAAGGGCTACACCAGAGGTACCGCCTTTCATTTGTATCTTTACGGAATTTATTATTTTTTCGAAGTACTTCGTACTAATTACAAATGATGATGAGTTCGGATCAATCAATAATTCATATGTGTAATTTCCAACAACTACTTTCGAATTTAGTACTAGTAGACGATATCCTACAAGCGTCATATCATTCGGGATGGGCTCTGGTGAATACTTTTCAAAAATCTTTCGAGCCCAGACTCTCAAGCCAGGATTTGACACCAGAAGTTCTTCATCTCGTAGAATATTTATAGACAATTCAACATATTGCCGGCCAATACTACTGTCTTTTGCACCCCGTTCTATATAATAACCTGATAACGCAATTACTATTGGAATAGCAACCATGCCCAATATTTTAGCAATCCTCTCAACATAATCGCCGATTGAATATTGTTGCGGCTCAGAATATAATGCTACGGTTAAGTCTATCGGCTCTTTTGGCATTCCCAATACCCCTTCTTGCTCGATTATCATATCATATGTATTCTAGTCTTTTAGCGCAAAAAAATGGGCACATTTATTACAATTAAAACAAAATGTCCAGAAATCACAAAATGGATTACCTGTTAAAGCATAGGAGCGTTACCGGTCAATCCGAACATATACATTCAGGGGCTACCAAGCCTTCGCCTGCGCCTTGACCACCTCGCCGTTGCGCGTGCAGTCGGGGCTGGCCAGGGCCAGGAAGGCGTCGGTAATGGCGTCCGGTGTCACCAGCGTCTGCGGGTCTTCGCCGGGCATGGCCTTGGCGCGCATGGCGGTACGGATCTTGCCCGGGTCCAGCGCATTGACGCGAACTTGGCTCTTGGCCACTTCGGCGGCATAGACGCGCATCAGCCCTTCCAGCCCCGCCTTGGCGACGGCATAGGCGCCCCAATAGGCGCGCGGGCGGGAGCCGACGCCCGAGGTGACGAAAATGGCGCGACCGGCATCGGCGGCGCGCAGCAGCGCGTCGGTGGCGCGGATGAGGCGCCAGTTGGCCGTCAGATCGACTTCCAGCACGCGGTCCCAGCTGCGCGGCTCGATATGGGAGAGCGGGCCGAGGTCGCCCAGCAGCGCGGCGTTGCCCACGAGCACGTCGAGGTGGCCGTAGCGCTCGGCGATGGTACCGCCCAGGCGGTCGAGCGCTTCGCCGTTGGTGACATCGAGCGGCACCAGGGTGGCGGCATCGCCGCCGGCGGCGCGGATACGATCGTCGAGCGCGGTCAGCTCGGTCTCGTCCCGTGCCACGGCAACGATATGGGCGCCTGCGGCGGCGAAGCGCTCCGCTACCGCGGCACCGATGCCACGCGAGGCCCCGGTGACCAGCACCACGCGTCCCGCAAAGTCCATTGATCAGACGCCCTCTGCGAGCAGCGACAGTTGGGCGGATTCGGCGCCACCATCGCGATCGACCAGGGGAATGGGATATTCGCCGCTGAAGCAGGCATCGCAGAATTGCGGCCGCTCGGCATTGCGCGCTGGCTCGCCCATGGCGCGATAGAGACCGTCTATGGAGACATAACGGACCGAATCGGCACCGATATGATCGGCCATGGCCGCGATGTCCATCCGCGAGGCGAGCAGGTCCTGGCGCTTCGGCGTATCGACACCGTAGAAGCAGGAATGGGCGGTCGGCGGGCTGGCGATACGCATATGCACCTCGGTCGCGCCGGCCTCGCGCACCATCTGCACGATCTTGGTCGAGGTCGTCCCGCGCACGATCGAATCGTCGACCAGCACCACACGCCTGCCTTCCAGAGCGGCGCGGTTGGCGTTGTGCTTGAGCTTGACGCCGAGGTGGCGGATCGAATCCGAGGGCTCGATGAAGGTGCGCCCGACATAGTGGTTGCGGATGATGCCGAGTTCGAAAGGCACGCGCGCCTCCTCCGCGTAACCGATCGCCGCCGGCACGCCGGAATCCGGCACCGGCACGACCAGATCGCAGGGTACGCCGCTTTCCCGGGCGAGCTCGGCGCCGATGCGCTTGCGCGCCGTATAGACGCCCCGCCCCTCTACCACGCTGTCGGGGCGCGAGAAGTAGATGTATTCGAAGATGCAGAACTGAGAGCGCGCGCTTTGGAACGGCTTGGTGCTGCGCATGCCGGTCTTGTCGATCACCACCACCTCGCCCGGCTCCACATCGCGCACGGCCTTGGCTCCGATGATATCGAGGCCGCAGCTCTCGGAGGTGAGAATGGTGCCGCCGTCTAGCGTGCCGATGGTCAGCGGGCGCACGCCGAAGCGGTCGCGCACGCCGATCATCGCCTGGTCCGTCAGCATGATCAGGGAATAGGCGCCCTGGAGCTGCCGCAGCGCATCGACCAGGCGGTTCATAAAGCCGCTGGCGCGGCTGGTGGCGATCAAATGGACGATGACCTCGGAATCCATGGTCGATTGGAAGATGCAGCCGCGGCGCACCAGTTCGCGGCGCACCTCCAGCGCATTGGTCAGATTGCCGTTATGGGCGATGGCGAGGCCGCCGCCGGCAAGGTCCGCGAAGATGGGCTGCACGTTGCGCAATACCGTGTCGCCCTGGGTGGAATAGCGGTTGTGGCCAATGGCGCTGTCACCCTCGAGCTGGGCCATGACGGCGGGATCCGAGAAGATATCGCCGACATGTCCCATGCCACGATGGGGGTGGAAGACGCGTCCGTCATAGCTGACGATGCCGGATGCTTCCTGGCCACGGTGCTGCAGGGCGTGCAGGCCGAGCGCCGTATGGGCGCCGGCCTCGGGATGGCCATAGACCCCGAATATTCCGCACTCTTCTCTGAGCTTGTCGTCGTCCCAGGGATGGTGGGCGGGCATGCGCGGCGCCCTATTCGCTCGGGCTTGCGCCGGCTTCGGTCGCGCGATCGAGCAGGGCCCGCTCCTCATCGCTGTAACCGGGATCCTCAGGCGGGGTGTCCGCAGGCGCCACGGGCGGCTGCGCCAATTCCTCAGGCGTCGCCGGAATCAGATCGTCGACCGGAAAATCCCAATCCTCGGGAATGAATGCCATCATTCGCCGCGCCGTATATTCGAACAATGGCAGGCTGCGCGCACTTTCGAGCCACTCAGGCCGGGTATCCCCCTCTTCGTTCCAGATCAGCTTCTCGCCGGCGATGAAGGCGACGGCAACGACGATGACGCCGCGGGCAATGCCGAAAAGGAAACCGAGAGAGCGGTCAAGGGCACTCAAGGCGCTCGCCTTGACGCGCGTGACGATCAGGTGAATGGCGAGCCAGAACACCACCAGGGAGCCGAGAAACAGGCCGGCGCCGGTGGCAATGTTGATGAGCAGCTCGTCGGGCAGATATTCGGCGACATAGGGGCGGGCATCGTCGAAGAAATAGACTGCGAACACCGCCGCGCCGACCCAGCCGGCAATGGCCAGCACTTCACGGACAAATCCGCGATAGAAGGCGAAGATCGCAGAGACCAGCACGATGCCGGCAACGGCCAAATCGGTCCAACCTACCGTTTCCATGATCCCCTGCCCGCTACGTTAGGTCTGTTACGTCGGCAAGCTGCTGAACGATGTCCGGCAAGCGCGCAATCTCGATGCAATCCATGCCGGCGGCAATGTTGCCGCGCGGCGGCGGCATCAGGGCCCGCGTAAAGCCCAGTTTCGATGCCTCTCTCAGCCTTGCTTCGGTATGCGCCACCGGTCTTACCTCTCCCGACAGGCCGATCTCGCCAAAGGCCACCGTTCGTTCCGGTACCGGGCGGTCTCCCAGCGAGGACACCAACGCCGCCACCACGGCCAAATCCGCGGCCGGCTCCGAGACCCGCAAGCCCCCGGCGACGTTGAGATACACATCGTTGGCGCCGACGGCAAGGCCGCAGCGTGTTTCGAGCACCGCGAGGATCATCGCCAGGCGTGCCGAATCCCAGCCTACCACTGCCCGCCTCGGCGTGCCGAGCGGCGATGGCGAGACCAGGGCCTCGATTTCGACCAGCATCGGCCGCGTGCCCTCGATGCCGGCAAAAACCGCGGCGCCCGAGACAGGCGTCTCGCGTTCGGCCAGGAACAGGGCGGAGGGATTGGTCACTTCTCCAAGGCCCGCGTCGGTCATTTCGAAGACGCCGATCTCGTCGGTGGCGCCGAAACGGTTCTTCACCGCGCGCAGAATGCGAAACTGATGGCCACGCTCGCCTTCGAAATAGAGCACCGTATCGACCATGTGCTCAAGCACGCGCGGGCCGGCGATCTGGCCTTCCTTAGTGACGTGGCCGACCAGCATGAGAACACAGCCGCGCCGCTTGGCGAGGCGAATGAGTTCCTGGGCGCTGGCGCGCACCTGCGCGACAGTGCCCGGCGCCGATTCGAGGGAATCCACATACATTGTCTGGATCGAATCGATGATCAGCACGGCCGGCGCATCCCCGTCCAGGGTGGCCAGGATATCGCGCACGCTGGTGGCGGAAGCCAGCGATACCGGCGCCTCGCTCAAGCCCAGGCGGCTTGCCCGCAGGCGTACCTGATCGGCGGATTCCTCGCCCGATACGTAGACCGCACTGGCACCGCCCTTGGCCAGCGCGCCGGCCGCCTGAAGCAGCAGGGTCGACTTGCCGATACCCGGATCGCCGCCAATCAGAATGGCCGAGCCCGCAACCAGACCGCCGCCGAACACCCGGTCGAGCTCGCCGATACCGATGGCGCGCCGCGGTGTCTCCCGGCTCGGTGCCGACAACGCCTCAAGCGCGAGTCGCGTGCCGCCACCGCCTTTGAGACCCTTGGGCGGAGAGTCCGACGGGGCTTCCTCCACCAAAGTGTTCCAGGCTTCGCAGGCATCGCAGCGGCCGGCCCATTTGGCATGCACCGCGCCGCAGGACTGGCAGGTGAAAACGGGGGCAGCGCGGGCCATAGGCTCAGAGAGCTCGCACTTCCATCTGGATGGGGCCGTCGGCGCTGCCATTGACGAACTGATCGACGAAGGCATTGCCGCTGTCATCGATGTCCGCGATGGGACCGGTCCAGATGATCTTGCCCTTGTAGAGCATGGAAACCCGGTCGGCGATGCGCCGGGCACTGATCATGTCATGGGTGATGGAAAGCGCCGTGGCGCCGAGGTCGCGCACGCATTTGACGATCAGGGCATCGATGACATCCGCCATGATCGGATCGAGCCCCGTGGTGGGCTCGTCGAAAAAGATGATCTCGGGCTCGGCCGCGATAGCGCGGGCCAGTGCCACGCGCTTCTTCATGCCGCCGGACAGCTCATCCGGATAGAGCGCCGCCACGTCGTCGCCAAGGCCGACAGCGGCCAGCTTCTCCGCCGCCACCTTGCGCGCCACCTCGCGGTCCGCGCCGTGACCCTGGATGAGCGAGAAGGCGACGTTCTGCCAAACGCTCAAGGAATCGAACAGGGCCGCACCCTGGAACAACATGCCGAACTTGCGGTTGACCGCTTCGCGCTCGCGCCCCGATAGGCGCGTCACATCCTGACCGTCCACCAACACCGTGCCCGAGGTGGGAGTGAGCAGGCCAAGCACGATCTTCAGAGTGACCGACTTGCCTACGCCCGAGCCGCCGATCACGACCATCGATTCGCCCGCCTCAACGACAAGGTCGACGCCATCGAGCACCACCTTGTCGCCGAAGCGCATGTGGACGTCGATCAGCT
>CAZKTK010000237.1:0-5683 GCA_964555535.1 uncultured Rhodospirillaceae bacterium | reverse complement strand
AATCCAAGCAGACCACCGCACCGCCCACCACCGCGTTGCCACACGGCCTCGGTCACAATTGACTGTCGCAACGTTCCGTCTTTCACGTCTGAACGTGGCGCAACAGCGGACTTGGCGTATCGACGGCCTATCGGGTCATCATATTTTCGTCGCCCTGCGGGTCTCTGAACGGGCCGGCCAACCTCGGCGCCCCCCGAATTTGCCGTGGCGTCGGGCGCGCGTGGTCGCGTCTATGAGAGAAGCGGCGGCAGTTCGTCGAGGGTCTTGATCATCGCCTTGCGCTCTCCCGGCAGGCGCTCGGCGGGCTGGGAGAAGCGGTTGATCCAGGCGACCTGGAAGCCGAAATTGGCGGCACCGCAGACATCCCAGGCGTTCGACGACAAAAAGCAGATCTCTTTGGCCGTGACGCCGAGGCTGTCGCAGGCCATTTGATAGACGCTGGCATGGGGCTTGAAGATGCTCACCGCCTCGACACTGAGCACGGCATCGAATACCGGTTCCAGGCCCGCATTGCGCACAGCGGCGTCCAGCATCTCCCGGCTGCCGTTGGAGAGGATGGCGAGCTTGAACCCTTGGCCGGCCAAGGTTTCCAATGTGCTCTTGACCTCCGGATAGGCATCGAGCTCGAGATAGGCGCCCATCAGATCTTCCGCCAGCATGTCGTTCTCGACCCCGTGCATGGCGAAGGCATAGTCGAGCGCCTCCCGCGTCACCTGCCAGAAGGGCACATACTCGCCCATGAGGCTGCGCAGCCAGGAATATTGCAGCTGCTTGTCGCGCCACGTTGCCGAGACGGCATCGGCCTTGTCGCCCAAGGCGCCGCGGTGGCGGCCGACGGCGCTGTGCACGTCGAACAGGGTGCCATAGGCGTCGAAGACGCAGGCCTTGGCACCGTGAATTGCGGAGTCGGTCATCAGCGTTCTCCCTGCCTAGAGCGCTTCATGGTTAGACGGAACCGGTTTGACCGGTTCCGTCTAACCATGAAGCGCTCTAAGCTGATAGCGCATATACGCCACGTTCGTCACCAGCCCCGGCAATAGCCACTGGAACAGGCGTGTCACAGTCAGGATTTCCTCGGCTGGCGCATCGGCCGCGGCCGCCTCGCGCAGATCGGCGCCGCTGAGGCCGTGCGGATTGGGCAGCGCACGGGCGGCGGCGACGATTTTCGCATGGGTCTCGGCGACCATGGCTTCGTATGCCGGCGTTGTCACGACAGGCGCCAGGTCCGCCCAGGCCAAGGCAAAATAGCTCGGCCAGCGGGCCAAGGCGCGATAGTCGGTGTTGACGAAGGGCAGACCGAGCCGCGCCTTTACGTCGTCATAGACGGTGCGGGTGGGCTCGTCCGCGTGGTGCGCTTCCATGAGCAGGAAGGGCACGTCGACGTCGGGCGCGTGCCGCCCGGCGAAGGGGACCGTGGCACCGCCCTGGCAGATCCCGTCGCCTTCCATGGCAAGGCGCCCGATGGTCGCCATCAGGCAATAGGGAAAATTGCCGTGGCTGAAGACCTCGATGACATCGTCGATGCCTGCGATCTCGCGCGCCCCGTAACCCAGCGATTCGAGCCTTCCACGGATCGGCGGCGGCGCAAGTTCCGCCACCCGTCCCTCGACATCGCGGCGCAAATCGGCGCAGGCCTCGACCAGGGCCGTGCTCGCGAAAGTCTCGCGCAGGCCCTGCCAGAGGCGGCCGTAGAAGGTGGGATAATGGGCGAAGGCCATGGCGATCACCCCCATCCATGGCACCTGCAGGATGGCCTTGGTGTCCTCGTAGGTCTCGCGCAGCTCGCCTTCGGCGAGATATTCGGGCACCGGATGGATGGCGGGAACGGGATCGGGCTTGAGGCGCGGCAGGTCGGGCATGGCAGGCTCTCACGCGGGTTCGACGCCCGCCAGCATAGCGAGCCCGAGGATTATGTCTCGCCCTCTCCCGCATTCGTGATGGCGCCCTCGGCCTCGAGCAGGCGCTGTTTCCGTTCCAGGCCCCAGCGATAGCCGCCAAGGCCACCGTCGCTGCGAAGCGCGCGATGGCATGGCACGACCACACTGACAGGATTGCGGCCGCAGGCCGAGCCCACCGCGCGCGCCGCGCCGGGCGCGCCGATGCTGTCGGCAATCTCCCCATAGGTGCGCGTCTCGCCGCAGGGGATGGCGCGCAAGGCCTCCCAGACGCGGGTCTGAAAAGCACTGGCCCGCACATCGAGCAGCAGATCCGCCTGTCCCGTATCGACGGCCCTAAGCACCGCCGCGACATGCGCGGCAAGAGCGTCATCGTCGGCATGGATTTCGGCCTTGGGAAACTCGGCCCGCAACTCGTCTTCCAGTGCCGCATCGTCGTCCCCAAGATAAACCGCGCAAACGCCGCGCTCCGTGGCGGCGACAAGCAGCCGGTCGAGGGCGCAATCCGCAAGGGCATAGGCGATACAGGCACCGCGGCCGCCCTTGGCATAGGTGGCGGGTGTCATGCCGAGGGTGCCACCGTCTTCGTATATGCGGCTCGGCGAGCCGTAGCCGGCACCATAGAGCGCATCGGCCACGCCATTGCCGTCGCGTAAGCCCTCCTGCAGGGCCTCGCGGCGCAGGCGCGCGGCATATTCCCGCGGGCTCACGCCAAGCGCCTGGCGGAATTGCCGCTGCACATGCCCGCCCGAGACCCCGAGCGCCTCGCCCAACTCGGCGAGCGTCGGCACGCGCCCCTCAGAATGCGCCGCTTCGATCAGACGCACGGCGCGCACGGCAAGCGCGTCTCCAGCCACGGAATCGGGCTTGCAACGCCGGCAAGGCCGGAAGCCGGCTTCGCGTGCGGCTTCGGGGTCAGCAAAGAACCGCACATTCCCCCGCTTCGGCGCCCGGCTGGCGCAGCCCGGGCGGCAGAACACGCCGGTGGTGGTGACCCCATAGACGAACCCGCCCGCCGATGCGTCACGCGCCAACACCGCCTGCCAGCGGCCCTGGTCGTCTCTCGTGTCATGTTGCTTGTTCATGGCCGCCATTCTGCCCCAGCCGAGCCGCCTCGGCTATCCGAACCCTGCACCGCAATTCGCCCCGCTTGACAGGGCGCGCCGGGGCAGCGTAAGTCAGCCGCACCGGGCACGTAGCTCAGCGGGAGAGCACCGTCTTCACACGGCGGGGGTCGCTGGTTCAATCCCAGCCGTGCCCACCACGACCTTCCCCATCTCAATGACGCTTTGAACGATGCCGGGATAGCGCGGCAAATACCCGCTGTTCTTGAGCAAATTTTTCACGTTATCATTGGTAGTATTTTCGATATGTTATTCGATCAAATGATATTGTGGAGGTTGGGATGGCGAGTCCTAGGTTGTGGATCGGTGATTGATATCAACGGGAATACGCAAACTCGTGCTGGGCGGCGTGTTCGCGCTATGTGAACAATTACTGCCATGCGCAAACCGGACAGGGCAGCGACTATCTGACCGATGGCGGCTTCGCCACGGCGCTTGGCCATAACGTCAATGCGGAGACGGCCATCGAAGACGTTCTCGAACACGCAAACATGTGGGACGGGCCCGACTTCGCCTACATCCCCACATTTGACGAGATCAAGGCCGAGATCGTGGCGAAGCGCATGATGTGCGTCTGCGTCAATCCGACGCGCCACGGCTATCTCTGCAAGGAACCCATGGTCGGCGGCCACTACGTGGTCATTCTCGGCCATAGCGACGAGGGCGAGATCTGCATCATGGATCCGGCCGACGGCAGCATCGAATGGCAGAAATACGACCCGACCAAGTATTCCCCACCGCAGGGTCCGGACGTGTATTGGTGCGGCACGGACTACACCAACGGCAAGCCCATGAGCTAAAGCGTTGGTGAATTGCTTCCGGTTTGCTAGCTATGGCACAACATGACCGGAAGGATAGTCACCGTGGGTACGAGATCTGTTGGAATCGTGGCGCTGGCGGCGCTGGCGCTTATGGCGATGCCGCGCGGCGGCGCGATGGCGGAGGACGGCGACGGGCTTGCCGAGCGCCTGGGCGAGGTGTTCCACCGCAGCATGAAGCACTGGCGCTACGACTACAGCAAGATGCAGACGACCAAGGCCGGCGTCGCTTGCATCCCCTGGGAGAACATCGACGCCGCCTATCTCGACGAGGCGATCTTCGAGGCGCTGGGCTTCTCCTATTCGGTCTCGACCGAAGAGGCGGCCATTCGTATCGCCCGGCAGGGCTGCAATGAGATGAAGGCCCATTACCAGCTCACCGATTGCGCCTGCGAGGTGGTGATGATCGACGATACGGTCACGGTGAGCCTGCCAGAATAAAACGAAGAAAAACAATTAGATAAACAGCTTAAATAAAGCAAGTTATCAGTAAAATCCCTGCTTTCTGCCTTGGCAAGCGGGGAACCTGCAAGCACAATGGCGGCCATGCCTGACAGTACGCAGCAACATGACGCGGACGAGGATTTCGACCGCAAGGATCCCGCAGCCTACCCCTATTTCAAGCGGGACATCCTGCGCTGGGGGGACTGCGATTCCCTCGGCCATATCAACAATGTGGTCTTCGCGCGCTTCTTCGAGTCGGGCCGCATCGCCTTCATGAACGATGTCGGCGCGGAGTCGGACGTCACCGACGCGGACGATTTCGTCATCGCCCACCTGTCGATCGATTTCCTGGCCGAGATGCACTATCCCGGCGAGGTGATGACGGGCGTACGCGTGATCCGCACCGGCCGTTCGTCCTTCCGCATGGCCGAGGCCATCTTCGTCGACGGCGAGTGCAAAGCGACCGGCGATGCGGTCTGCGTGCGTGTCAGCCGGGAAAGCGGCGGTTCGGCGCCCCTGTCCGATGCCTTCAAGGCGCGCCTGCAGGACCCGCCGGCCGGCGACTGAGCCCCAGGGGCGATCATGGAAAGCCTGATCGGCGGCCATTACTGGCAGATGTGGGCGGTGCTGGCCCTGGTGCCGGTCACCATCACCGCGCTGATGATCGAGCGCATTCCCATGATCGCGACGGCGACCGTGCTGCTGGCGGCTCTCATGGTGCTGTTCGAGGTCGCGCCCCTGCCCGCGCCCGAAGGCGAGAACCTGCTCGGCGCCGTGCGCCTGCTGCAGGGCTTTGCCAATCCCGGCCTGATTACCGTGATCGCCCTGCTCGTGGTCGGCCAGGCGCTGATCCAGACCGGGGCGCTAGACGGCGTCGCCACATCCCTGCACCAGGCCAGCGGCGGCAGCGTGGCGCTGGCGCTGCTGATCAGCCTGCTGCCGGTTGCGGTACTCTCCAGCGTGCTCAACAACACGCCTGTCGTGGTCATCTTCATTCCCATCATGACGGCGCTGGCGGGCCGGCTCAGGCTGTCGGCGAGCCGCCTGCTGATCCCCTTGAGTTTCGCCTCGATCCTCGGCGGCATGACCACCCTGATCGGCAGCTCCACCAACCTGCTGGTGGCCGGTGTCGCGCAGGAGATGGGGTTTCCGCGCATAGACTTCTTCGATTTCATCGTGCCCGGCGCCGTCTTGGCCGGGTGCGGTATCGTCTACGTGATCCTCGTGGTGCCGCGTCTGCTGCCGGATCGCGCCGACATGGCCGGGCAGCTGACCGGCGCCGGACGCCAGTTCATCGCCCAGATCGAGGTTGCGGACGACTCCTCGCTGATCGGCGAGAAACCCATCGCCGGCATGTTCCGCAGCCTGCCCGACACCACCGTGCGCATGGTGCAAAGGGGCG
>CAZKTK010000236.1:0-5686 GCA_964555535.1 uncultured Rhodospirillaceae bacterium | reverse complement strand
TGCCTGGTCGCCTGCAAGCATCAATCGGCGTGGGAGACGATCGCGCTCAACCGCATCATCGCCGATCCCTGCTTCGTGCTGAAGCGTGAGCTGACCTGGATCCCGTTCTTCGGCTGGTACCTGCTCAAGACCGGGCAGGTGGCCGTGAACCGCGCCGCCGGGCCGCGTGCCCTGAAAGCCATGTTGCAGGATGCGGCAGAGGCTGTGGCAGGCGGCCGGCAACTGGTGATCTTTCCCGAAGGCACGCGGGTGCCGCCGGGCGAGAGCCGGCCCTATCATCCGGGGGTCGCGGCGCTCTATTCCCATCTCGATGTGCCGGTGGTGCCGGTCGCGGTGAACTCAGGGCTTACCTGGGGCAGGCGGGCCTTTCTCAAGCGGCCGCGCCGGGTGATTCTCAGTGCGCTGGAGCCGATCCCGCCGGGACTCGATCGCAGCACATTCATGAGGCGGCTTCAGAACGCCATCGAGGAAGAGGCTCGCACTCTTGAAGCGGAGGTACTCAGCCGCGAACGTGATCGACCAGCCGCTCCATAAAGGTCACGCAGGCCTCAACCTGGGACATGTCGATATATTCATCGGCCGCATGGGCCTGGAGAATGCTGCCGGGCCCGCAAACCACGGTGGGAATGCCGCCGTTCGCGAACAGACCGCCTTCGGTGCCGAAAGAGACCGAGCCCGTGGGGCCGTTGAAGCCGGCAAGCTTGCGCGCCAAGGCCTCGGCCGGCGAATCGACCATGGGGGCGAGGGCTTCCATGGATACCGTCGCTTCCGTCACCACGTCGGCTTCCGGCGCCACGGCGCGCATTTCCGGCAGCACATCGTTGTCGATAAAGGCCTGGAACGGTGCCAGGAACTCGGCGTCCAGATCGGTGTTCGGAAGGGACCGGACCTCCCAAATGAAGCGGCAGTGCCGGGCCAGGATATTGCTGGCGGTGCCGCCTTCGACGATACCCACATGCAGGGTGTCGTAGGGCGGGTCGAAGCCGTCGTCCGGGCGGGTGCGGGCCTTGCGCGCCAGGTCGTCGAGAAAGGCGATCAGGCGGCCGGCGACGAGATTGGCGCTGACGCCTTTGTCCGTATGCGCGGAGTGGGCTTCGCGCCCGGTGATGTTCGTGACGAATCGATTGCCGCTCTTGTGCCTGTCGACCACACCCATCGAGGTCGGCTCGCCGACGATCACGGCCATGGGCGTGAAGGGCGCCGCCTTGAGCAGCTCGACCAGACGCGGGGCACCGAGGCAACCCACCTCCTCATCGTAAGACAGCGCCAGATGAACCGGGATGCGCGGCCGTGCTGCGATCAGCTCCGGCACGGCAGTCAGGGCGAGGGCGATGAAGCTCTTCATGTCTGCGGTGCCGCGACCGAACAGGCGGCCGTCGCGTTCGGCCATGGTGAAGGGATCGCTGGTCCAGTCCTGGCCGTCCACGGGCACCACGTCGGTGTGGCCCGAAAGCACCACGCCGCCGTCGTTCTCCTCGCCGATGGTCGCGAACAGATTCGCCTTCTTGCCGTCGTCGTCGAAGACGCGTGTCGATTCGATGCCGTGGCTGGCCAGATAGTCGGCAACGAAATCGATCAGCGCCAGGTTCGACTTGTGGCTGGTGGTATCGAAGGACACCAGGCGGGCGATCATTTCAGTGGGGGTGAAGATTTGACCGGTCATGGATTTCCAGGAGAGCAGGTGTTGCACCGGATGGCGGCGAGCGCGAGACTATAAAGACAGCCCATGCCCAAGTCACGCCACCTCCTTTTCGTGCTTGTCCTGCTTGCCGCCATCGCGCCGGCGGCGGCGGGCACGCCGCGCTCGGTCTTCGTCATGGCCAAGGCGCTCGACGATCTGGTGAGCCTCGATCCGGCGGAAGTGTTCGAGTTCTCCGGCGCCGAGGTCGTCGCAAATCTGTACCAGCGTCTGTTTCGCGGCAATCCGGACGACCCGGGCAGCCCAATTGGCGAGGTGGTCGAGAGCTGGGCGGTGAGCGAGGACGGGCGCAGCTTCACTTTCATCCTGCGCGACGGCCTGAGCTTTCCCGGCGGCAGGCCGATCGAGGCGGCGGATGCGGTGTTCTCCCTGCGCCGCGTGGTCACCCTCAACAAGGCGCCGAGCTTCATCCTCACCCAGCTGGGGCTGACGGCTGAGGCCGTGGAAAGCCAGATACAGGTGCTCGATGCACGGCGTTTTCAGCTTTCGCTGGATCGCGCCTATGCGCCGTCACTGGTGCTCAACGTGCTGTCCGCCGGTATCGCCTCGGTGGTGGATCGCGAGGCTGTCGCGGAACCCGATTGGCTGCGCAGCCACGCCGCCGGCTCGGGCCCCTTTACGCTCAAGCGCTGGGAGCCCGGGGAATATCTGCTGCTCGACGCCAATCTGGACTATGCAGGCGGCAAGCCTGCGCTCAAGCGCGTGGTGCTGCGCGACATTCGCGAACCTTCCACCCAGCGTCTGTTGCTGGAGACCGGCGATATCGATGCCGCGCGCAATCTCGGCCCCGACCAAATCGCGGCGTTGGCGGCGAAAGAGGACATTCGCGTGCTCACCGTGCCGCGGGCGCGGCTGTTCTACATGGCGCTCAACCAGCGCCACGCGCAGCTTGGCCGACCTGAGGTGCGCCGCGCCCTGCGCCAGTTGGTCGATTACGACGCTATCGCAGCGACCCTGTTGGCAGGCCGCGCCAGCGCACATCAGGCCTTTCTGCCCAAGGGCTTCTTCGCGGCGCTGGAGGATCGGCCCTTCGCCTATCGCCCCGATGAGGCCAGGGCGATTCTGGCGGAGGCCGGGCTGGCGGACGGCTTCAGCGTCGCCATGGATGTGCGTTCCGATCCGGTCATGATGCTGGTCGCCCAGGCCATCCAGGCTTCGATGGCGGAAGCCGGCGTTGCCATCGAGATCCTGCCGGGGACAGGCAAGCAGGTGCTGACACGCTATCGCGCCCGCCGGCACGACATTTTCATCGGCAATTGGGGGCCGGACTATCTCGACCCCCACACCAATGCCTCCACCTTCGCCCGCAACCCGGACAATGGCGACGACGCGCGGGAACGCACGCTCGCCTGGCGCAATGGCTGGGAGATCCCGGATCTTACGCATTTGGCCGAGCAGGCGGTGCTGGAGCGGGACACCGGGCGCCGGGCCGAGATCTACGGCGAGCTGCAACGCCGTGTGCAGGAGGATTCGCCCTTCATCGTGCTTTTCCAGGAAAACGAGCTGATCGCGCTCGCCGCCGAGGTTCAGGGTTTCGCGGCCGGGCTGACAAGCGATCAGACGCTCTATCATGGCATCCGCAAATAGGCGCCGGCTGTCGCGGGCAGCGCGGCAGGTGGCGGGCGTCGCCTTCACGCTGTTCGGGCTGCTGGTGGTGACCTTCGTCATCGGCAGGGTGATCCCCATCGATCCGGTCCTTGCCGTAGTCGGCGACCGGGCCAGCGCCGAGACCTATGCCGCGGCCGAGGCGGCGATGGGGCTCGACCGCTCTCTCGCCGTCCAGTTCGGGCTCTATATACAAGGCATTCTTTCCGGCGACTTCGGCACCAGCGTCGTCACCACGCGCCCGGTTGCGGCCGATATCGCGCGCTATTTCCCGGCGACCATGGAGCTTGCCACGATCGCCATCCTCATCGGCATCGCGCTCGGCGTGCCGGCGGGCGTGCTGGCGGCCAGCAAGCGCGGGCGCTGGCCGGATCATGTGGTGCGCGTGGTCTCGCTGCTCGGCTATTCCACACCCGCCTTTTGGCTCGGGATGATCGTGCTGCTGGTGTTCTACGCCACCCTCGGCTGGGCTGCGGGGCCGGGGCGCATCGATGTCTATTACGTCGACATCGTCACCCCGGTCACGGGGCTGCTGCTGATCGACTCTGCGTTGGACGGCGAATGGGAGATCCTGCGCAACGCGCTCTCTCATCTCGCCCTGCCGGCGCTGGTGCTGGGCGGCTTTTCGGTCGCCTATATCGCGCGCATGACACGCAGCCTGATGGTCGAACAGCTGAGCCAGGAATATGTGCTGGCCGCCCGCGCCAAGGGCATGTCGGAGGCGCGTGTGGTCTGGCGCCATGCGCTTGCCAACGCCGCCGTGCCCCTGGTCACGGTGGTGGCGCTGTCCTATGGCGCGCTGCTCGAAGGCTCGGTGCTGACGGAGACCGTGTTCGCCTGGCCAGGCCTCGGCAGCTATCTCACCAACTCGCTCCTCAACGCCGACATGAACGCGGTGCTCGGGAGTACGCTCGTCATCGGCGTGGTATTCCTCGGCCTCAATCTGCTGGCCGACCTGCTCTACACCTGGCTGGATCCGCGGGTGTCATGAGGGCGCTTTTCGCCAATCCGGTCGCTGCCGCGGGCATTGTCATTGTCGGCGTGCTGGTATTGGCTGCGCTGTTCGCGCCTTGGCTGGCACCGCACGATCCCATGACCCAGAACCTCGACGGCCGCCTGGCCCCGGCCGGCGACGGCCATCTGCTCGGCACCGACGCGTTGGGCCGAGATATTCTCTCGCGCCTGCTCTGGGGCGCGCGCACGACTTTGCTCATCGTCGTGCTGGTGACCGTCGCCTCGGCACCGCTGGGGCTGGTGCTGGGCTGCGTCGCCGGCACCGTCGGCGGCTGGGCGGATATTGCTCTGATGCGGCTGACCGATATCTTTCTCGCCTTTCCGCGCCTGATATTGGCATTGGCCCTGGCGGCGGCGCTCGGCGCGGGGCTGGAGAATGGCGTCCTCGCCATCGCCATCACCGCCTGGCCCGTCTATGCCCGGGTCGCGCGCGCCGAGACCTTGGCCATCCGCGACAGCGATTTCGTGGCCGCCGCGCGCCTGCAAGGGGCCTCGACGTGGCGCATCGTTCGCAAGCAAATCATGCCGCAATGCGTCAATTCCCTGGTGGTGCGCATGACACTGGATATGGCGGGCATCGTGCTCACCGCCGCCGGCTTCGGCTTTCTCGGCATCGGCGTGCCGCCATCGACGCCGGAATGGGGCGCCATGATTGCCGCCGGGCGCGACTATCTCTTCGACCAGTGGTGGGTGGCGACCGTGCCGGGGCTTGCCATCGTCTTTGTCAGCCTCGGCTTCAACCTGCTCGGCGACGGCCTGCGCGACGTGTTGGACCCGCGGTCATGAGCGCCTTGCTCGATGTCGAAGGGCTCAGCGTCGCTTACGGTGCCGCGCCCGTGGTCGCCGATGTCAGCTTCACCCTGGGCCGGGAAAAGCTCGGCATCGTCGGCCAGTCCGGGGCCGGCAAGTCGAGCGTCGGGCGCGCCTTGCTGGGCCTGCTCGGGCTGCGTGCGTCCGTGTCGGTCAAGCGGCTCGCCTTCGATCGGCGAGACATGTCGCTGGCCGAGCTGGCACGACTGCGCGGCGACCGCCTGGCGATGATCCTGCAGGATGCGCGCCACGCCCTCAATCCGGTCATGACCGTCGGTGCCCAGATCGCCGAGACCCTGCGCCGCCATCGCGGCGTGCGTGGGCCCGCTTTGCGCGAGGCCGGGCTTGCCCTTCTGGACTCGGTGCATGTCGGCGATCCGGCGCGGGTTTGGCAGGCCTATCCGCGCGAGCTGTCGGGCGGCCTCGGCCAGCGCGCCATGATCGCCATGATGCTGGCGCCCGACCCGGCGCTGCTGATCGCCGACGAGCCGACCTCGGCACTTGATGTTATCGCCCGCGAGCGCGTTCTGGCTGAGCTTGACGCCCAGGTGCAGGCGC
>CAZKTK010000235.1:0-5706 GCA_964555535.1 uncultured Rhodospirillaceae bacterium | reverse complement strand
CCTTTTTCGACAGCCGGTAGGCTTCCTCCGGCCGCGGCGCGAAGCGCATGTTCTCCGCCACCCGCTGGCCGCCGGCATATTCGGAATCGGCCTGGAAGCTCATGAGATTGATCAGCGCCGTCCGGTAATCGTCCGGCAGGGTGTCGCCTGCGTCGTATGTCATCATGTCCCGTCTCCCTTGGATGGATATTTATAACACAGTTTCTCAGATTTACATATGAAATTGTGTCATAATGATCTTGGCCGGTTGCCCGGCCGCTATCGAGATGACCCGCGCCGCCGGCCATGCTATGCAGACCGCGGACACGCCTTACACGCAATATCTCCATCAGCGACATGCCCAGGAGTTCCATCGACCAAGCGGCGCGCGATCTGCCCAATCTGATCGCTCCAAAGGCGACGTCGCTCATCGTCACCGTATTCGGCGATTCGCTTGCGCCTCACGGCGGGCATGTCTGGCTTGGCAGCCTGATCGGGCTGATGGCGCCGCTCGGGCTCAATGAACGCTTGGTCCGCACCGCCACCAATCGCCTGGTCAATTCCGGCTGGCTGGAACGGGTGGCCAAGGGCCGGCGCAGCTATTTCGGCCTCAGCGAGACCGGGCGCACACGCTTCGAGCAGGCAACCCGGCGCATCTATGCCGCGGACTCGCCCGATTGGGACGGCAATTGGCATCTCGTGGTCGCGGCGGGAAGCGGGCTCGACCCGTCGCGGCGCGAATCCTTGCGGCGCGATCTCGCCTGGCAGGGCTTCGGTAGTATCGCGCCTGGGGTCTATGCCCATCCGGCGCCGGATCCGGCGGCGCTTGGCGAGGCCTTGCTGGCGGCCGGTGTTGCAGCAGACGCCATGGTCTTCGAGTCGCGCATCGCCGATCTTGCCGGCGGTCCGGAGCCGGCGCAGGCGCTGGTGGCGCGCGGCTGGGATCTCGACCGCCTTGCCGGCGCCTATCAGCAGTTCCTTGACCGCTTTCGTTCGTTAGGGCGGCAGCTTGCCTCGAGCCCGCGGACGCCGCCCGAGGCCGCGTTCGTGATTCGCTCCCTGCTGATCCACGACTATCGCCGCGTCATGCTGCACGATCCCCTGCTGCCTGAGGCCCTGCTGCCCGCAGACTGGCCCGGCTTCGAGGCGCGCGACCTTTGCCGCGACATATACGGGCGCATCTGGTTCCCGGTCGAGCAGCACGTGACCGAAATTATCGAGACCCTCGAAGGGCAATTGCCGGCGCTCTCTCCGGCCTTCCGTCACCGCTTCGGCAGATTGCCCGATGCCGAACTTGACGGAGATGCCGCATGACCGACCCAGCGCCCCTGTCCGTGGTTATCGTCGGTGCCGGGCCGGCCGGCCTCTATGCCGCGGATGCCCTGTTGCGCAAGTCGCAGGCCTGCCGCATCGACATTCTCGACAAGCTGCCGACACCCTACGGCCTGGTGCGCGCGGGCGTCGCGCCCGACCACCAGAGCACCAAGAACGTCGTCAATGTTTACGACCGCATCCTGCAGAAGCCGGAGGTGCGGCTGCTCGGCAATGTCAGCTTCGGCGGCGACGTGAGCTATGACGAACTCAAGGCGCTGTACGACGTGGTCATTATCGCTGTCGGCGCGCAGGTGCCGAAGCGCTTGGGCATTCTCGGCGAAAGCCTGTTCGGTGTCGTCGAATCCACCAGCTTCGTGGATTGGTACAATGCGGTGCCGGGCGCTCTCGACCTATCGCGGGAGGTGAATGCAAAGACCGCGGTCGTTGTGGGTGTCGGCAATGTGGCGCTCGACATCGCGCGCCTGCTGGCGAAGACCGCGGCCGAGATGGCGGTGACCGATATCGACCCCGCCGCTGCCGAGGCCATCGTTGGTGCGCCACTTACCGATATCTACGTGGTCGGCCGGCGCGGGCCCATGCAGGCGGCGTTTACCGCACCCGAACTCAAGGAGCTCGGCCAGCTCGAAGAGGCGGTGCCGGTGGTGGCCGCCGAATGCCTGGCGCTGAGTGACGAAGGTGTGGCCGACGAGGACCGCAAGAAGCGGGAGAAGAACCGCGAGATCCTGCGCGGCTATGCCGAGGCTGATGGCGGTGCCGATCCGCGCCCCGTCAAGGTGCACATGATGTTCTGCGCCTCGCCGGTGGAGATTCTCGGCGAGGAGCGGGTGAGTGGCGTGAAGATGGAGCGCACGCGCCTCGAAGGCGGTCGCGCGGTGCCGACGGGAGAGACCTTCGAGATCGAGGCGCAGCTCTTCGTTTCGGCCATCGGCTACCGTGCCGCAGGCGGCGAGGGCGGCCCACCGATCGACGAGGGGCGCGGCATAGTGCAGAACGAGGGCGGCCGCATAGAGCCCGGCGCCTATGTGGTGGGCTGGGCCCGGCGCGGGCCGACGGGCGTCATCGGCACCAACCGCAACGACGCGCGCGAGGTCGTCGACCTCGTTCTCGCAGATGGTGTTGCCGCGGGCGAGAAGCCGGGCGGGCCGGCATTGGACGCCTTGCTTGCCGAGCGGGAGGTCGCGTTCACCACCTACGACGACTGGAAGCGCATCGACGCTGCCGAGGTTGCTGCCGGAGAGGGCGAGCGCCCGCGCACCAAGTTCACCCATATTGACGACATGCTGGCCGCGGCGAAGGATTACGACTGAGGCAGGCGCGCCCACGGACTAGAAATTCGCCACCAGGAACGCCACATTCATTACGTATTGGAGTGAATAACCTGCCTGCGCGGGAGAGGGGTGCGCTGGACGGATGACGCTGCCGGTCGGAAACACTTCGTTTCCTGTTCTGCTTGCGTATGCGAGCGGGGCGCTTTCAGCGTTACTCGGCGCGACGGTGCTGGTCGGCTGGTATGCGGAAAACCTGACGCTGATCCAGGTTTCGCCGATGTTCGTACCCATGCAGTACAACACGGCCCTCTGTTTCCTGTTGTGTGGCGCCGGATTGCTGTTCGCGGTGAGTGACATCCCGCGCGCCAGCCTCGTCTGCGGTCTTATCGTTGCGGCTATCGGGTTGTTGACCTTGGGCGAGTACGTCTTCGGAACTGATCTCGGTATCGATCAGCTTCTGATGGAGCACTACATCACGGTCAAGACGTCGCATCCGGGCCGCATGGCGCCCAACACGGCACTGTGCTTTTCGCTGACCGGTTTTGCGTTGTCGCGGTTCTACTCGACGACAGGGCGGCGAAAGTCCCCCATGGCGAACGGCCTGTTGGGGTCCGCGATCGTCGGCCTCGGGCTGGTTGCTCTGGCCGGCTATGCCGTGCGTATCGAAACCGCCTACGGTTGGGGTGAACTGACGCGCATGGCCGTCCATACGGCGGTCGGTTTCGTCGGTCTTGGCGTGGGCCTTGTGTGCCTGGCCTGGCACAGGGACCGCCACGACTATCGGCAGCTGCGGCGGTGGTTCCCCGCATCGGCGGGCCTCGGCGTGGTGACGATCACGATTTGCCTCTGGGAGGCGCAATACGCCAATCGCGCGGCCAGCGTCGACGTTGGCGGAGTGGAGGATCCGTTCGCCTTTCTCGAAGTGGCGATTCTCACCTTCGGCATCGTGCTCGCCATCGTTCTTTCCCTGGCAATCCATTTTGCCATGACCGCGCGCAACAGGGCGAAGCGCATCGCGGCGACAGCGGCGGAACTCCAAACGGCGGGAGAGGCATTGCGCCTCGCCCATGACGGGCTCGAATTCAAGGTGGCGGAGCGGACCCGGGAGCTTTCGGAGAGCAAGAAGGAGGCCGAGGCGGCCAACCGGGCCAAGAGCGAGTTTCTCTCTTCGATGAGCCACGAGCTGCGCACACCCCTCAATGCGATCATCGGATTCGCGCAGCTGATGCGAGACTATTCGGACCAGCCCCTGAGCCGGGAGCAAAGGGAGCATCTCGAACAAATTCTCGACGGCGGCAAGCATCTCCTGGGCCTGGTCAACGAGGTTCTGGATCTATCGCGGGTCGAAGCTGGTAGACTCACTATGTCGCCCGAACCCATACGCCTGGCGCACGCCGTCGGGGAGAGCCTGGAGCTGGTCAGGCCGTTGGCCGAGGATCGCGGAATCTCGCTCATCGTTAGCGAAGACATGGACTCCGCGACGGCGGTGACGGCGGACCCCGGCCGGCTCAAGCAGGTTCTGCTCAACCTTTTGTCCAATGCGGTCAAATACAATCGCGAGGACGGCACCGTATCCGTCGATGCCGGGGTTGCCGACAATGGCATGCTGCGCGTCGAGGTGATCGATACCGGCCCCGGCATACCGGCCGACAAGCATGACGAGGTATTTCGCCCCTTCTCGCGCCTCGGCGCTGAGGCCTCGAAGGTCGTCGGCACGGGCATAGGTCTGACCATCAGCCGTCAACTGATCGAAGGTACGGGCGGCCGGCTCGACTTTCACGACATGGACGGCGCCGGCAGCAATTTCTGGTTCGAGCTGCCCATCGCCGAGTGACAACAGGCGGCGGCGAGCGTCCGCGGGCACACTCCCGGAAGTCGAAACATCCCTAGGTAGATTGAAATGTCTGTATGGCGTGCTCATATAGCGCGTCATGGTGGCGCCGGATGGCTCTATACGCGCTGGCCGGCCGCCCTGATTTCGTTTGATGGGGTAGCTAGGATGACGGATCAATGTGCAGGACTCGGCCGCGCCTTGTCTTGTCTGCTGTTGGCGTTTCTTGGCGTGTTCGGCGCGTTTGGCGGAGGCACCGGCGCTTATGCAGACGGCATCACGGATATTCGGCTTCCGATACAAAGCCGTGTGAAGTTCGCTCCTTACCTTGAACTAGAGAGGCGGGGGCACAATTGTGAGACTCTATTGCGATCTGCGCAGAGCGCATTTTTTGGGCGCTATCCATCCCCGGATATTTCGCGATTGCCAAACAGCTTGGGTGATTCGTTTGTCTCGTTAGGCCAGACATGGTCAGCAGAAGTTACCTACTTCCCCTGGGGCTCCTCCCTAACCGTAGGTGTGTACGTTGAAGCGCTGGATATGGGTGTTGTGGTACACCTTAAACAACTGTCCGATTTCGTGGGACCACCTCATCCAAGAATGTCGTGACTCGGCGTTGGAAGTGTTCTAGTGTGCGTGTAAGGGCGAGAGAGATTGGCAGCATATGATGTCGCGCCATCACCTCAAGCTCAGCTTGTGGGTGTGGGCGACCGTGCCCACAGAAAATTTGACGTTAAAAATGGGAGGTGTTGAAGAATGAGCGAAGCAGACACCAAGCGGTTTTTCGGCGATCTCGCCAGCAATGATGCGATGAAGGGCGAAGCGAATTCACAGGGCAGCCTGGCTGGCATTGCGTCTTACGCGCAGGGCAAGGGCTACGACGTGAGCGAAGCCGATCTGTCGGCGCTTGCCGCCCAGGGCAAGGATCTCAGCGAGGCAGAGCTGGAGAAGCTCGCGGGCGGCATTGGCATCAGTGCCGGCTGTGTGGGCTGTGTCTCGAGCGAGGCGCAGCAGCCACAGTTGATTGTGTGAGCCAGTCACCGGCGGCGCGGCTGTGGCTGTCGACGCCGCCGTGGCTGGTCCGCTCGCTATTGGGGGCGGAATATCGCACAGGTCATGTCGCTTATGGCCGAAGCTCAGTTGAAGAGTCCTAAAGCCGATACAGTACCGGCCGATATATCGTCGCCGGGGCCTGCATTGAACACGCATGAAGCCGTGGTGCGGGAGGTGGCTGGCTACCATTTTGCCAACAATCCGAAGACTGGCGCGTTAAGCGTATTCAACACTGCCGAG
>CAZKTK010000234.1:0-5743 GCA_964555535.1 uncultured Rhodospirillaceae bacterium | reverse complement strand
TTCCTATACTGCTCAATGCTTGGCTGTGGCTGAAAACAGTGCTGCGCTAATCTTCACCCTTAACCCAATCGAAATGCTCCTTGACCGGGCCGGGAAGCTCTGCCATCAGCGCGGCTTCTTGGGCTTGCGAGAGCTTGAGGCGTCGATTCGGGGTCTTAACCGAAGGCAGTCGTATTGGCTCGATGTCGGCTATTGGCGAGACTGCCGAGAAGACGTCGGCAAACTCCGCCTTTTCGAGATCGGACTCTCGAACCTCGATCACCGGGCAATTGGGCCTCGACGTCAGATATTCGAGCCAACCTGAGTACCATCTGCCGATGTGCGGCACGAAATTCTCGATTTGCCAGTCCACGGCTTCGGCGAAGTCGTTGAGACGACGCTCCCCAAGGTCGGGTGTTATGCGGCTCTCCGCTTCAGATTGCTCTCCATTCTCGACCAGCGCCTGAGCACGCCTGAGTACTATGCTGCGGGGATCCGTGACCAGCAGGACCAATGCCGCGTCGATGTCACGAAGGCTCTTCAGGTTTCTTGGTGCGGCATCGAGGTGGGTATCGGCGACAGCCGGTATATTCTGCGAGAAAGCATCATTATGAAGAAAGTCGTTAGGAAACCATCGCTGGGCACCCTCAACGACTCTTAGGCCCGCCGCCTCTCCCAGAGAGGCCACCGCCTCTTCACCCCTTCCATAAGGCAGCGAAGCCACAACGATATGTCGAACCGGAGCCTGATCCTCGTCTGGCTGTGCCCGCCCTCGTGATGATCGGCTGAGCAAGCGCTTTAGCCTATTCGATTCCCCTTCGGCCGCAAGCAAGGCCTTAAGCGTCTGCTCATGCTTGATGCGACTGTCCGCGAGTCGCTGGCTGAGTTCAAGCTGGCGAAGCGGAACTGTTTCCAGCTCGACCGTCAAGGCATCGACCTGCGCCTGAAATTCATCCCTCGCCTTCTCTGCCGCATCCTTGGCCAAGCGCTCGTGGCCCAGATCAGCGGTCAACACATCGATCTTGACCTGGATAGCTTGCAAGGCCTCTTCCGCCGCATCCCTGATCGAGCGCTCGTCGTCGAGCTTCCCCGAGAGAGTATCGACTTGCAGCTTGATTTGCCGCTGCGCTTCCTCGGCCTCTTCCCTGGCCAAATGCTCGTCATCCAGGGTTGCACTTAACGCGTCCACCTGCGACTGAGTTTGCTGCACTGCCTTTTCGGTCTCTGCCCTGGCCAGTCGCTCGTTGCCCAAATCGGCGGTCAGTACATCAACTTTGACCTTCATGTCGTCAAGCGCCCGTTCCGCATCCTCCTTCGACGAGCGCTCGGCATCCCTGTCCACGGTCAGCTCGCCGATTTTCAGGCGGATATCGCTCAAGGTCTGTTCCGCCTGTTCCCTGGTCAGGCGCTCCGCATCGAGATCCGCGTTGAGCTTATCGACCTGCACTTGGATGTCCTGGCGCGCGCGCTCGGCCTCTTTCTTATCCAAGCGCTCGTCGTCGAGATCCGCGGTCAGCAAATCGATCTTGATCCGGGCATCTCGCAGTGACTTTTCAGCGGCCTCTTTGCCCAAGCGCTCGCCATTCCTATCCGCAGTCAGCGCATCGACTTTGACTTGGATATTCTGCAAGGCCTTTTCTGCTGTCTCCTTTGTTATCCGCTCATCATCGAGATCAGATCTGAGCGTATCGACTTGCTCGCTGAATTGCCGCCGCGCCTTTTCGGTCTCTGCCCTGGCCAGTCGCTCGTTGCCCAAATCGGCGGTCAGTACATCAACTTTGACCTTCATGTCGTCAAGCGCCCGTTCCGCATCCTCCTTCGACGAGCGCTCGGCATCCCTGTCCACGGTCAGCTCGCCGATTTTCAGGCGGATATCGCTCAAGGTCTGTTCCGCCTGTTCCCTGGTCAGGCGCTCCGCATCGAGATCCGCGTTGAGCTTATCGACCTGCACTTGGATGTCCTGGCGCGCGCGCTCGGCCTCTTTCTTATCCAAGCGCTCGTCGTCGAGATCCGCGGTCAGCAAATCGATCTTGATCCGGGCATCTCGCAGTGACTTTTCAGCGGCCTCTTTGCCCAAGCGCTCGCCATTCCTATCCGCAGTCAGCGCATCGACTTTGACTTGGATATTCTGCAAGGCCTTTTCTGCTGTCTCCTTTGTTATCCGCTCATCATCGAGATCAGATCTGAGCGTATCGACTTGCTCGCTGAATTGCCGCCGCGCCTTTTCGGTCTCTGCCCTGGCCAGTCGCTCGTTGCCCAAATCGGCGGTCAGCACATCGACTTTGACCTTAACGTCCTGAAGCGCCTTTTGCGCCTCTTCCTTGGCTTTTAGCTCGTCGCCCAACGTCGTCGAAAGCGCATCAATTCGCCCGACAAGGTGCATCTGTCCGTTTTCCGCCACCTTTCTGGCGAGGCGCTCATCATCCAGACCGGCAACAAGGCGCGATTGCTCATCCGCAGAGCGTTCGTAGGCCGCCACCTGGGCGGCCAGATTGTTGGCGATCTGGTCGCGCTCGGCTTCGATATCGCCGACGCGGGATTTGATGCTCTCGATTTCGCCAAGCCGCTGTTCGAGCGCGGCAAGAGTCCGGGCATGGTCATCGCGTTCCGACTCCAAATTGCGAATTTTGAGTGCGGTGTATCCGAGCCTATGGAGGGCTGCCAGCAGGCCTCGCTTGATCACGGCGCTAAACCGATATCTGAGTTACGCATTCTTTGCCTTTTTTTTGCGCCGGAGACCGTTGTTCAGCCTGGAACGAATATTCAAGAGAACCGGTCGAATTTCGTCTGGGTTCTGGCGATGCCGCTCAAGCAGGTCGTCCAAAAGAAACTTCGCAACATAGGCTGGGTCTTCAATGACGCGGTCGAGGTCGAATTGCTCCCAGTACTCTTCGATACGTTTTCTCACTTCGGCTGGATAGCGCCCGATATCAACGTTGACAGTCTTGTGAATGTGCACGGGTCTGGGCGCCACCTTCCAGTTTGGCTCTATGAAAGCGCCAACCGCGCGAATTACGTCCGGGTCGCTGAGTTGCTCGGTGTGAATTGTTGTAACGGTACTGAACAGCGGCAGATGCTCCTCAATGAGCTGGGTCTGCTTGTCTATGAACCAGGCAAAGCGCTCCTCAACGCTACGAGCCTGCCATTCCTCAGCTGAAGCCTCGCCAAAATCGATTGCTGTAGGGCGCGGAATCGCCACGGCTCCGTCCGGCAAGGGGGTGTCGGACTGAGCAGCGTACCCAATCCAGTGCTCAGGGTCGATGTAAACGCGCTTTGCCAGTGATGCAATATGGTCGGCGCGGTCCCTCACGATTCTCAGAATACGGAGCTCGGGGCCGAATACCGATCGAACCGTCGGCAGGACAAAGCCCAAGCCATGGCTCACCTCGACGCGTTGTGTCCAACTTTCGAGAATTCCGTAAAGCGCTTCCGAATAGCCCGTCCTGATCTGCTCAATCATGGCCGGCCACAAGTCGAATGTATCCGATACATACCCCATGCTCAGCGGTTCATCGTTGAGAAGAAAGAAGGCATTGATAAATTCGCGAATCGAAGTCGAGCCATCGCGAGCTTGCGCAAGAATAAGCGTTTCGATCATGAATACAACTAACCTGGGCCCCTACGCTGCCTCACTCATGAGCGGAATCGTGTTGTTACATATCGCATTCTCGACGGCTTCGCGAGCGCGCTGTGCGCGGAGCGCTCAACCTGCTTGAGCGGGCGGGCGTGTCTCCGGTCACCACCGGGGCGTGGCGGTGAGCCTGGTCGAGGATCGGAGTCTTGCCCGGCCTCTTGCGATCCAGAAGACCGTCAGGGCCAGCGGCGTTGAAACGGAGCACCCGATCGCGAACCATCTACAGACCAACGCCGCCAATCCGTGCCGCATCACCCTGTGCCTGGAGGGAGGACGCGATCCGCTTCGGGTGATTGTAGCGGCTACGAGCAGACCCACCATGCACGGTTGGGATCCTCCGGGGACACGGCGTGCACCTCTTTTCTGGCGTCGCCACCCCGCTTCGGGCGAACCGGCGTCCGAAGTGACCAGGGCGACACTAGTAGCGCCGGCCGATTTGACGATCCACCAAAGTCGCGCACACTTAGTATTATCAACTAGCTCTGACGCTTACCCGACTCTTTGTGAATGACTTAATCAATAGTTATATATCTCATAGTTACCTAACTTCTTTTTTTCCGTATAATTTCCTGCCCTGGAGAAGCAGCCATCCTTACAATTTATGAAGCTGCTCTCGATTCGAACACCACAATTCTGAAGCCGCAGCAATGGGATCCACTTTCTGTCCCAGCCACCAGTCCACCTCAGCACCAGCATCATGCAGGGCGCGATGATGAAGATTGCATAGCGGCACCGTCCACTGGTCACCGACTTTGAGCCCCATCGCCCGAGGCTGTGCATGTTTGAGATGGTGGGCTTGAGACGGCAATCGTCCGCATACGACACATGGCAGGGACGACAGATATCGCAGATGCTCTTTATCCCGCACTCTCCGACTAACACAATGGCCGCTCGCGCCATGCTGTACCTGGCGCGCAACGTTGGCGGCTTCCGGGGACTCACACCGGTTCGCCTCGCTTGCAGCCGCCAGTTTCCCAGCCTTGCGTGCGGCATACCGGCTCACCATGCTCACATAGTGCGCTCCTGAGCCACCCTTGAGCTCCGGATATTGCCCCCTCAACCGCTCGAGCATTTTGCGATTGCGGAGAATAAAGCCTTCAATCTTCTCCGCTGATTTGAACGCGTCAATTTGCCGCCGCATGGCCGCGAGAAAATCTACCGGCTTCGCGTATGCGCTAAGCTGGCAGCCATCTTGGCCAGTCAAAACCCAAGGAAGGCCCCCATCCTGGCCACCGCTACATTTCCGACCGCCCAATTTCCGCACGTTCCGCTTCTCCGGATCGTATAGAGCTAGCCCAAAGGGGTTACCGAACGTCGCCAGCGCCCGTTTCATCCCGTCTGTCTCGGCTTCCTTCGACGCCCGCTCGTGGGCTTCACCAATCATGGATGCGGCGCCATGGCCAGCACCTGTGCCCTCCCTCGCCACCGTGACATCACCAGCCCTCACGGTTACACGCACCTTGGCAACATAGGAGCATCGATGCTCCCCGTTGATCCGGCTGTCGCCAACGCACTTCAGAGACACGGTTTCCCGGCTCCAGGCGTCATAGCCAAAAATGCGATTCGCTTCGGCGATCATGTGCCAGCCCTCGACATAAGAGAACGTCATACCGTTCATCTCGCGATGCCGGACGTGCTTCTCACTCAGCTTGGCCGCCAGCGCCCTGCTGGTCTCTTCCGAAAAACCCATCAGCTCGTCCTCAGCACGATGGTCGGCCGCGGATTGCCGAGCGCCGCCCCAGGAACAAGTTGCCCGGATTTGAGCGCAGCTTTGAGACTCATGCGATCAAGGCGTGCCGGCGGCACCACCCAATACGAATCTGGGATCTCGCTCTCGTCGGCCACGATAACAGCGGACTGTCCCGCTTGCAGCGTCACCGTGAAGTCGGGCTGTGTCAGCCGCTTCATATCGGCTTGTTCCATGGCCTCCCGTGCAATCTCGCGTTTTCGCTCGTACCGCGCTTCCAGGCGCTCCTGCCTGTTCTTCATGGTATGGATCCGCGACTTGAGGGCATCCGCCAAGTCTCGGTCGCCAATTGCGGATCGGAGGACGCCAGCCACCAAATCTGGTAGATTGCTGAGTCCTTCAAGCGTGTCGTTCAGTGTGTCGTCATCGATGTTCGAGAATTC
>CAZKTK010000233.1:0-5765 GCA_964555535.1 uncultured Rhodospirillaceae bacterium | reverse complement strand
GGCATGTATATCGGCGGCACCGACGAGGCCGCCATGCACCACCTGGTGGCGGAGCTGCTCGACAATGCCATGGACGAAGCCGTCGCCGGTCAGGCAAGCGCCATCGACCTCGAGTTGGCGGCCGATGCCACCGTCACGGTGCGCGACAATGGCCGCGGCATTCCCGTCGACCCCCATCCCAAGTTCAAGAAGAAGTCGGCGCTGGAGGTGATTCTCACCACCCTGCATTCCGGCGGCAAGTTCTCGGGCAAGTCCTACGAGACCGCAGGCGGCCTGCACGGCGTGGGTCTGTCGGTGGTCAATGCCCTGGCCGAGACGTTGACGGTGGAAGTGGCGCGCGACCGAAATCTCTGGCGTCAAACCTACCGCCATGGGCAGCCGCAAGGCCCGCTCGAGAAAGTCGGCGCGATCCAGAACCGTCGTGGGACGAGCATCAGCTTCGCCCCGGATTATGGCATCTTTGCAGAACAGGCCAGGTTCCGCCCCGCCAAGCTCTACCGCATGGCGCGCTCCAAGGCCTATCTGTTCCGCGGCGTCAAGGTGAACTGGCGTTGCGACGCGAGCTTGCTCGGCAGCGGCGATGACATCCCGGATAAGGCTGTGTTGCATTTCCCGGGCGGGCTTGCCGATTACCTCGCCGGCACCCTCAACGGCGCCGCGACGGTCACGCCCGTGCCGTTCGTCGGCGAAGCCAAGCTCGCGGGCGGCGGCGGCCGGGTGGAATGGGCCATCGCCTGGCCCAGCGACGGCGGCGGCGCCTTCGTGTCAAGTTATTGCAACACCGTGCCAACACCGCTCGGCGGTACCCATGAACAGGGCCTGCGCGGTGCGCTGAGCAAGGGCCTGCGCGCCTATGGCGAGCTGGCGCGCAACCGAAAGGCGGCGCAAATCACCGCCGACGATGTGATCGCCCCGGCTTGCGGGCTGTTGTCGCTTTTCATCGGCGACCCGCAATTTCAGGGCCAGACCAAGGAAAAGCTGTCCTCACCGGAAGCAGCCAAGCTGGTGGAATCGACCCTCAAGGATCATTTCGAGCACTGGCTTGCCAGCGACCCGAATGCCGCCAACGCGCTTCTGGCCCATGTCCTGACCCGGGTCGAGGAGCGTCTCAAGCGGCGCCAGGACAAGGAGGTCGCCAGGCAATCGGCGACCCGCAAGCTGCGCCTGCCGGGCAAGCTGTCCGATTGCACGCGCAGCGGCGCGGCGGGCACGGAGGTGTTCCTGGTCGAGGGCGATTCCGCCGGCGGGTCCGCCAAACAGGCGCGCGACCGCGAGACCCAGGCGATTCTCGCGCTTCGCGGCAAGATCCTCAACGTCGCCTCGGCGTCGGCCGATAAGCTGCGCGGCAACAAGGAACTCAACGATCTCATCCAGGCACTCGGCTGCGGCACGGGCGAGGCCTACCGGGAAGACCGCTTGCGCTATGAGCGCATTATCATCATGACCGATGCCGACGTGGACGGCGCCCATATCGCCTCGTTGCTTATGACGTTCTTCTTCCGCCTGATGCCGGATCTGGTGCGCAGCGGACATTTGTTTTTGGCGCAACCGCCGCTGTACCGGCTGACCCATGGCGCGCAGACGGTCTATGCGCGCGACGACGCCGATCGCGAGCGCCTGCTGGCCAGCGAGTTCAAGGCGAACGCGAAAGTCGATGTCAGCCGCTTCAAGGGCCTAGGCGAGATGCCGCCGGCCCAGCTCAAGGCCACGACCATGGCGCCGGCCTCGCGCACGCTGTTGCGTATCGACATCGACGAGGAAGAAGAGCGCCCGACCGCGCGCAGGGTCGATGCGCTGATGGGCAACGATCCGGAAAAGCGCATGCAATTCATTCAGGAGCACGCAGCCTTGTTACATGATCGGGATTTGGACATATGACCTGGCATCGCGTCGCGATCGTCACCTTGCTGGCGCTGTTGGCGGGCGCGTGCGCCCTTGGCGACAAGCGCATCTACAATCATCAGGTCTACCGCACCAACGCGGCCAATTATCTGTTCGCCGGCGGCATGAACAGCCGCGCCGTCCCCACCTTCATCTCCGGCAACCCCTTCGGTGTCGCACCGGCAACTCTGGCGAATGTGGTTTCATCCTCCCTGCAGAGCGCCTTCCCGAGCGGCGATGTGACCTTTGCCACCCGGCGTTCGGCCGGCCTGCGTGACGACGTATTCATGGTGGTCGCGTTCGATCCGCCGGTCAACGCCTCGGCGCATCGATTGTGTCGCAACCAGGATCGCACGCCGTCGGCGCCTGCGGGCGATAGCGTGCGCACTTTGATGACATTCTGTTTCTCGGGCGCTCCCGTGGTCAGCATCGAGAGCAAGGTCGCGCGGGCCAGCGGCGCAGGCGACAAGGCCTTTGTGCTGCTGTTGCGCGATATGGCCCGGCGCATGTTCGAGGCCAATTCCAGCAACGTGGCCTGACATCGGGCGGCGCTTGCACAGCCCTTTGCCAGCCCCCACCTATTCCTGAAGGGCTCTAAGGCAACACGGGGATCCTAGCGAGGAGGCACGTGTGATGACATGGTGCGGGAGACTCTTGGCGGCGGCGTTGGTAGCGACTTTGGTCGCCTGCGCCGACACACCGAACGTATACAATGCGCGTATCTATCACGACCGCTGGCCCGACCTGCTCTATGCCGGTGGCGATGAGCCCTTGTCGGCCGTGATCTGGGGCAATCCCTTCCGAGATGACCGCGCCGGGCTTGAGAAGGCGGTTCTGGCGGCTGTCCAGAAGGCCCACAACAATGCCAGTGCGCATTTCACTGCGACACCGCCGGCACTGGAGCCACGCTCGCCCTATGTGGCACTGCTGTTCAACGCAAACGAGGTTCAAAGCGGCTTGCCCTGCGCAGACCTCTCTGGCCTGACCCCGCAGGACGGGGTCAATGGCGATGTCCACGTTCAGGCAGCGATTTGCCGCAATGGCGCACCTCTTACCGGGGCAAGCGGCCATGTCGGCAATGTCAGCGACGCCGACGACCCGCGTTTCCGGCAGCTCATGCATTCCGTGGCCGTAAGCCTCTTCCAGGCGCCGCCGGGCTACGGCCTTGTCGTCACGAGCCCACCGGCGCCGTAGGCGGCTCTACGACGATACCGGCTCGGTTCGGGCCACCATGTCGGCGGCGAATGTCTCGGGCGGCACAGGCTTGCCAAAATAGTAGCCCTGCACTTCGTCGCAGCCGAGCGCCAGCAGGCGCGCCTGCTGGTCGTGTGTCTCGATTCCCTCCGCCAACACCCGCATACGCAGGCTGTGACCGAGGCTGACCACCGCCTCGACGATGGCGGCGGTATCCGCATCCTCTGTAACGCCGTCGACGAAGGATTTGTCGATCTTCAGGCGCTGCACCGGAAAATGCTTGAGATAGGCCAGGCAGGAGTAGCCCGTGCCGAAATCGTCGATGGTCAGCTCGACCCCCAACGCATGCAAGCCCGCTAGCCTCTCCTTGGTGCTTTCGATTTCGTCCAGCATCATGCTTTCGGTGATCTCGAGCTCAAGAAGGTGCGGCGGAATGCCCGACTCGCTCAAGGCCTCCGCCACCGATTCCACAAGGCGGCTGCTGCGGAACTGGCGCGGCGAGATATTCACCGCGACGCGCATCGGGGGCAGCCCTTGAGCCATCCAGTCCCGTGCCTGCCGGCAGGCGCAGCGCAAGGCCAGCTCACCGATCTCGACCACCAGTCCGCTCGATTCCGCCGCGGCGATGAAATGGCCGGGCCCCAACAGTCCGCGCTCCGGATGCTGCCAGCGCACCAACGCCTCGCCGCCGGTGACCTCACGCCCGGAAATGTCGAGTTGCGGCTGATAGTGGAAAAACAGTTGCCCTTCATCGAGGGCGACTCTCAGCTCATGCTCCAATTGACTTTGCTGGCGCGCCTCGGCGTGCATCTCGCCATCGTAGACCGGCCGGATCGTCGACCGTCTGTGCATCGACCGGCTGCTTGTCCGCAAACGTGACCGCTTCCGCACGTGGGCCGATCGTCACTGCGGCCAACATCGGAAAGGGGGCCAGTGCTGGGGATGCGGCGCGGCCTTGCGATGAGAACGCCATTTTCAGCCTCCATGCTGAAACGTAGAGCCTTAATAAATATGGAACTATTGCCGAAGAAACCCAGCTCAACGCGTACGGCGCTTGGGCAAAGAATCTCGCCCGGCCGGTTTAACCTTCAAGCCACCCCAGCAGCGCCCTGGTGACCGCTTGCGGGCGCTCCATCGGCGCCATGTGGCCGCATTCGCCGAGCAGGGTGAGGTCGGCACCGACTATGGTCTCGGCCATCATCACCTGATGCTCGATCGGGATCAGGCTGTCCTCACGTCCGGCGAGCACCAGGCTGGGACAGTCTATCCCTGAGAGATCGGGCCGCGAATCCGCACGCCCGAGAATGGCCGTTTGCTGACGCAGGAAAGCGTCGGCGCCGACGCGGCTCGCCATGGCCTCTATCGCTGCGGTCAGCGCATCCTCTTCCAAGCGCTTGGGATGCAGCAGCAGCGACATCAGCCGCGGCGTGACGCCGCGAAATTCGCCACGCTGCGACAGTGCCATCAAGTCTCGGCGCCGCTGGCTCTGGACATCGCTATCGGGAAGGCGGCAACGGGCCACTCGACCAGCGCAGCGAGGAGGAGCTGCACTGGTTGTCGGTTGAGGAGAGCGACAATCCTGCGGACCTCGAAGCTTTCGTGGCGCGCTATCCCGATAGCGTCTTTGTACCGCTGGCCAGGGCACGTATCGAAGTTTTGCGAGGCGAAATTGTCGGTGACGATACTGCCGGTGAAGCCGAAATGCGCGATAGGCTAGCCGCGCTGGAGGCTGCCTTGGAGGCGGTCGGTGATGCCGGGTCGGGCACGACGCGTGATCAATGGCAAGGTTCGTGGTCGGCTGCGTTGTCTTTAGGCCGCAACCGCTGGGCACGGCCTTCGAAGCCTGAGTGTCCCGGCACCATTTGTGCCATGCTCTTATGTCGTCTCCGCCGCCACCTCGGCCATGGCCGCTTCGGCCCGCTGCAGTGCCTCGGCCAGCTGCGCCGGCGTGATGACGGTCGAGAGCGCGATCATGCCGCGCGGCGCCACGAACAGGCCATGGTTCATGGCCGCGATGTGGAAGGCGCCGAGCAGCGCGCCGTCCTCGCGCTCCACCGATGACCGTGGTGCTTGCTCGCTGAAATAGAGGTTGAGGCACGAGCCGTGGTGCGTGATGGAGAGCGGCAGGTCGGCCTTGGCCGCGGCTCGCTCAAGTCCCTCTTTCACTGTCTCGGCAGCAGCCGCCATGGCCGCGATGCGCTCGCCTGTCAGATGGCTGAGGGAGACCAGACCGGCGGCCATGGTCACCGGATTGGCGTTGAAGGTGCCGGTGTGGAACAGCTTGAGGTCGGCGGGGTCGAATATCTTCAGCAGCTCCCGCGCCCCGCCGACGGCACCGACCGGATAGCCGCCGCCGATCAGCTTGCCCAACATGGTGAGATCGGGGGCCAGCCCGACCTCGCCCTGAACGCCGCCGAGCGCGAAGCGCAGGCTCAGCACTTCGTCGAGCACGAACAGCGCGCCGGCCCGCCGTGCCGCTGCCTCGACGCCTTGCAGGAACGCGGGCTCGCCACTGACCACGCCGCCCGATCCCAGCACCGGCTCGAGGAACACTGCCGCGATCTCGCTGCCGTGCTCGGTGAGCACGCGCTCGAAGGAGGCCAGATCGTTGTAGTCCGCCAGCAGCGTCGCCGGCCCTTCGCGGCCGAACGAGCCGGTCTCGAATTCCAGCAGCGAGCCGTGATAGCCGT
>CAZKTK010000232.1:0-5771 GCA_964555535.1 uncultured Rhodospirillaceae bacterium | reverse complement strand
AACAAAATCTCTGCCTCGTGACATGAAACATCAAGTTCATCTGGGAAATAGGGGCCAAATAGTTGCTGCCATCGGCCAGCGCCCGGGTTTCCCCTTCCATCGGCACGCCGGTGTTCGACGCATGCTTGATTTCCATTGTTCCCGCCGAGGCGGCGCCTATCATGCCAACGACGAGCAGGCACGAAGCAGCAATCGATAGAGATTTCATCGTCGTTCCCTCCAAGTGTCGTTGCAAACACGGGACGGCGACGCACCAAAGTCCCCACCGCATCATTCCGCCCCCGTAATGAAGAGTACCGCGTTGGCCGATGATTCTCAACTGCACCGCGTAAGGCGGCGGTCAATTCCGCCGCACTCAGAAGGGCAGGCATGCGCCACAGCGTACTTTTGACCAAAGTTAAGGCACCCGGCCCCACCCAGCGCCCACAATCCTGACGCCATGGAAGCCGCGACCTTTTTCATCCAGCTGGCCGGGATTCTGATCGCCGCACGCGTTGCCGCCGAGGTCGCGGTACGCTTCGGTGCGCCGTCGGTGATCGGCGAGCTGGCGGCAGGCATCATCCTCGGCCCCAGCGTGCTCGGCTGGATGGAGCCCAACGAGGTCATCCGCCTGCTGGCGGAGATCGGCATCATCCTGTTGTTGTTCGAGGTCGGCCTGGAGACCGATATCGGGCGCCTCGCCAAGTCCGGCGGGCGCTCGGTTGCGGTGGCGCTCGGCGGTTTCGTCATCCCCTTCCTCTTGGGTTATGCGGCGGGGCGCTTTCTGTTCGGCTTCGACGTGTTGCTGTCCCTTTTCATCGGCGGCACCCTGACCGCCACCAGCATCGGCGTCACCGTGCGCATCCTGCGCGATGTCGACCGCCAGAACAGCCAAGAGGGTCAGATCGTGCTCGGCGCCGCGGTCATCGACGACGTGCTGGGCGTGCTGTTGCTCGCCTTTCTCTACGAGTTCTCGCAAACGGGCGATCTCAGCGCCGCCAACCTCGGCCGCCTGGTGCTTTTCATCGGCGTCTTCTTCGCCCTCGCGCCGGTGGCGGCAAAACTGATCTCGACGGTCATCGCGCATTATCACCGCGCGACGCAAATGCCGGGTCTGGTCGCCACCCTCATCGTCTCCCTGGTCATGGTGTTCGCTTGGCTCGCCCATGTGGTCGGCGCACCGGAACTGTTGGGCGGCTTCACCGCCGGCCTGGCGCTGTCGCGGCGCTTCTTCCTGCCCTTCGGCGTCTCGCTGGCGCGCAACCACGAGCTCGCCAACGAGGTCGAGCGCGACATGAAGCCAATCGTGCAGCTCTTCACGCCGATCTTCTTCGTCGTCGTCGGCCTGTCCCTCGACCTGCGCGAGGTGGAATGGACCTCCGGCTTCATCTGGCTGTTCTCGCTGTCGGTGGGCTTCGTCGCCATCGTCGGCAAGATCGCCGGCGGCTACTTGCTGGTGCGCGAACATTGGTTGATGAAGAGCGCTGTCGGCATGGCCATGGTGCCCCGCGGCGAGGTCGGTCTGATCTTCGCCGAGCTCGGCCGCGCCGCCGGCATCTTCGATGGCGAGGTCTACGCCGCCATGGTGCTGGTCATCGCCTACACGACACTGTTCTCGCCATTCTGGATCAAACTGTTCTATCGTCTGTTCGGAAAGCACCCCGCCCTCGTCGAGGCACAGGGCGGGCCCAAGACGGAGAAGGACCCATGACCAATATCGGCCGGTTGCGCGCTTACGTGCAGGACATGACGCGTCTGATCGAGGTCGCCGGCGATGACGAGGCACGCATGCTCAACGAGGGCCGCGAGCTGCTGGGCGCGCTGGTCGCGCAAGATGATTGGCTGCCCGACGCTTTCGCCAAGCCTCACCCGGAATATTTCCAGCAATACCTTCTCTATTGCGATCCGTTGGAGCGCTTCTCGGTCGTCAGCTTCGTTTGGGGTCCCGGCCAGATGACACCGATCCACGACCACACCGTCTGGGGCCTCGTCGGACAGCTGCGCGGCGCCGAACGCGAAACCAAGTTCGATCGCGCAGACAACGGCGCGCTGACGGCGGCTGGCGACGGAAGGCTGCTGCCCGGCGAAGTCACGGCCGTCTCGCCAACCATTGGCGATATCCACATCGTCGCCAACGACATGCCCGACAAGGCGTCAGTCTCGATCCATGTCTACGGCGCCAATATCGGTGCCGTGGCACGTCATGCCTTCGAGGCCGATAGCGGCGAGGCCAAAGATTTCGTGTCCGGCTATTCGTCAACCGTGGTGCCGAACCTGTGGGATATGTCCGAGGCCGTGCGCGCGACCTATTGACAGACCCTGCCATCATGGCGGGTCTGCATCCAGAATTCTGACCGGGTGCCGCGTGGTATAATGGCGCTGTAACCCCCTCTCTTGCGAGGCACTGCGCTCAACGGATGACCGATAACGGACCTTGGCAGTATCGCTCGGAACAGACCGATAGCGGTCGTGGCCCACGCTATGCTTGGCCCATTTTGGCGCTCGTGATCTTACTTGCTTTTGGGGGTCTGATATATGCGGCCAGTCGCGATCGCACCGACATAGAGGCTTCATACGGCACCGTCGGCACCAAACTGTCGGATCAGCCGGCCACACCTACTCCACCAAAAGAGCAGGAGGACGACCGGCCAGACCCGGTTGAGCCGCGTCTGGACCCGTCGTTAGACGCCGGGGATGCGGCCGACGAGGCAGATGCTGACCATTTGGCCGCGGAGGATGACGCCGGCGAGGAGACTGCCGCGTTAGACACCGGTCATTTGATCGCAGAGGATGACGCCGGCGATCTAGCCGTCGAGAGACACCCTGTCATGTCATTCGACCACGACAATGTGGCGGCGGGCGAGCTGCTTACGGTGGAGTTCTGGCTCAGCGTCGATGTCCGGACACCGGAGGTCCGGATAACACCGGGTGCCGACACGGCGGTTACGGGAGAGGGTGCGCTCGCAATGAGCCTGCCTCGCGCGACATCCTGGAAATTACGCACGGTGCTCAGCGCGCCCGGCTTCGAGCTTGTCGAAGGGAAAGCCTCGCAGTTGCTCACATTGCCTGCTGCGGGCGACTCCTCGCCGGCCCTGTTCGTGCTCGCGCCGCATGCGGACGGTCCAGCCGAGCGGAAGGTTCAAGTGACCTTATGGCACAACGGAAGCTACCTGGGACGAATCGTACGGACCGTTCGTATCGAGCAAGAGGCTGTCGAGACCACTGCAAGAAGACGTGAAGCGGCGCCGGCGCCAATTTCGATCAACACCGGCACGCTGGTCCCGGATATCACGGTCTCAGTGTACTACGACGACCCGGGATCGCTCGGCAGCGCACAGATTATAGTCGCATCACCGCATTTCTCGCCGCCAAGCCGACTGGTCGTTGGCCGCTTCGTAAAACCTGATGATCTGGGATTGTGGTTACGTGAACGCTACGGCGATATCGTCGATACCACCCTGAGATTCGCCCACGCGCGCGGGCTTTCGCTCGAGGCACCGCCACAGCCGGAAACGAAGACAATATCGCATGCGCAAATGCGCGGGCTGGGTTGCGATCTTTGGCGAAATTTTGCACCACCCCAGGTCAAACACGTGTTCGCCGTGCTCGGCGGCGACCCGTCCGTGGAGCTCAAGACAATCCAGATATTCTCCAACGACCCGGCGCTGCCATGGGAGATAATGGTGCCGAGTGAGGCGTGCGGCGCCGATGGTGCGGACTTTCTGGGTGTCGACTACGCGCTGGCCCGCTGGCATATCAGCCGCGGGCCGAATTTGGCCGACCGGCCACAACAGGAGCTGGCCCTGGCCGAGATTGCGGTTGTCGCGCCGCGATACCAAGGCGACCAGGCCCTGCCCCACCAGGAAACCGAGCTGGCAAACCTCAGTCGTATGGCTGGCTACCGGGCCGTGCCGGGGCGCCTCGCGGATATGGCAGATCTATTTGCCTCCGGCGGGCATGGTGTTTTTCATTTCGCCGGTCATGGCGATATCCAGGGGTCCCGCGGATACCGCATACGCTTGGAAGATGCGACGCTCGATGCCGCCACTTGGCGGGGGTTGGGCGCTGCGACGAAGGGAGACGGCCGGCTGTTCTTTTTCAACGCATGTGAGGTTGGGCGCGCCGGTGCCGTGGCAAGTTTTGTCGAAGGTTGGGCACCAAGCGTGCTGGAGGCCGGCGCCAGCGGCTTTATCGGCGCGCTTTGGCCGGTGGTGGACCTCAGTGCGGCTGAGGCGGCCGACACCTTCTATGCGGCCGTGAACGACGCCTTGACTTACCATCGCCCCGTCCCGGTCGCCGAGGCGTTGCGAGCGGTGCGCCGGAAGTTTCATGAGACCGGGGATCCTACGTTTCTTGCCTACGCGTTCTACGGAGACGTGAATCTGCGCTTGGTGCGCCCCGGAAAGTAAACACTGAGCGCGCCGTACCTTCGTGTCGGAGGCAGTGCGCGAGCGATTGTGACCGAGACGGGCGGATCAAGCGGCTCCCGCGCTGCCCGAGAGGTCTACGCTCCGACGCGTACCCCATTCCTGTCCCAACTCTTGCAGCTTTGACTCGTCGAGGCACTGGCGGGTCATGCCGAACAGCACCATTTCCTCTTTCTGGAAATGACCGGCGGCCAAGGCCAGGAACTGGCCGATCGCACCTTTCAGGGCCGCGACATCGGTCTCGGACCTGAGGGCTTCGAGACTTTCATCGATCTCTTGATGTTCCGCCCGCATCACCGCGAGCGGCCCCATCGGCCCGAGATGGGGCTCGAGGGAGGGAAACAAAAGCTCATCCTCGATCCGGGCATGGGAGAGGATGACTTTTTCGACCGTGGCGCAGGCGCGCCGGATGTCCGCAATGTCGTTGCTGTTCCGGACGGTCTCGCGCAATTGGTCGAACAGCTCGTATATGACCGCGTGTTCGCCCAGCAAGGCGTCAGTGAGTTCCATGGGAGCTACCCTTCTCATCTTTGGTCAATACGGGCGCCAAGGATAAGGAGTATCGGCAGGCCGCTCACTTAACCGTGGTCAAGGAGAGAGAGCGTCAATTAGGCCAAAGACGCCGGCGCTAAGCTTTCATTTCTCTGGCCAGAAGCGCATTTTCCGGCCTTTCCGAGCGCGCCAGCGCGTCTTCCACGCCCGCCCTGTCTTCCTCCGGCCTGTTCTGACTGAGCTTGCGCTTGCCTTCGATGCGCGTGAGGCGCACGCGGATGCCGACGATGTTGGCGAGCATGGCGGCAGTGAAATCCGCGGGCGCGTCATCCAGCGACCAGGGCTCCGCGAAACGTGCCTCTTGCGCGTCGGTCAACCTTGCCACGACGTCACGCAAATCCGCCGGGTCGTCGAACGTTTCCGGCCTGCCATAGGCGTGCACGGCAACGTAGTTCCAGGTTGGCAGCACCTTGGCGGTCTTCTGCTTGCTGGGATACCAGCTCGGCGAGACATAGGCATTGGCACCCGGGAAGACGACCAGTACCTCCTGCGCCTCCGATAGTGCCTGCCAGTGGGCGTTCGCCTTGGCCACATGACCGACAAGGCATCCCAGCGGTGCCGGCTCGGGCTCTAACAGCCAGGGAATGTGCGTTGCCTCGAGATCGGGCGAGATGAGCACGCCCATGCCGATCTCGGCGATCAAGCGATGCAGCACGGTCGGGTCGGACTCGTCGAATGCGGGTGGTCTGTACATGGCCCAAACTATCGCATTCATGCCTGTCACGCGCTAGGCTGTCGCTGAGACATCCGGGGGGAGCGCCATGGCGGCCAACGCATACAATCTCGACTATCAGGTGCTGGAGGGCTGGGAGC
>CAZKTK010000231.1:0-5782 GCA_964555535.1 uncultured Rhodospirillaceae bacterium | reverse complement strand
CCAAGACAAACGGGAATCCCAATTGCGATTCCCTCAAATTGTGAAACGCTCTAGTCGCTCAGCCGGTCTCCATGGGCAGCGACGGGTCCTTGGCCCACTCCGACATGGATGCATCGTAGATCGTGATCGAGCTCTTGCCGAGGCGGGTCAGGGTAAAGGCGTCGCTGGTCGCGGCGATGCCGCCGCCGCAATAGATCAGCACGTGCTCGGCGTCGAGGGCGCCGGCCTCGGCAAACAGGCGCTCGAGCTCCGGCAATGGGCGGTAGGCCTTGCTTTCCGCTTCGAGCAGCGTGAGGGCGGGCACGCAGACGCTGCCCGGAATGCGCCCGGGACGGCCATAGTTCACCGCTTCGCTGCCGTCATGCAAGGAGGCCCGCAGGGCATTGATGACGCAGGTGTCGGGATCGTCCATCGCCGCCAGCACCGCGGCGCTGTCGCAAAACAGCCCGGCGCGCGGGCGCGGCGTCAGGCTGGCCGGCGGGTAGCGGGTGATCTCGGTCGTGACCGGCCTGCCCTCGGCGTGCCATTTGTCGAAACCGCCATCGAGCACCGAGACGGCGTCGAAACCGATCGCCCGCATCATCCACCAGACCCGCGTCGCCCATTGAATGTTGTTGCGGCTGTAGAGAACCACCTCGCTGTCATCGCCGATGCCGTGGCTGGCGAGGGTCGCGGCAAGGGCATCCGGCGCCGGCATCATGAAGTTGAACTTCGCCTCCGGGTCGGCCAGCTCACCCGTCAGGTCGAGAAAGTCCGCGCCGGGAATATGGCCGGCCTCGAAGTCCGCGCGCCCGCTTTCGATGCGATAGATGCGCGGCGGGTCCGGCCGCAGCCAGGTCGTGCAGTCATAGAGGCGCAACGCCGCATCGCCCAGGCGGGCTTCGAGCGTGTCACCATCGATCAACAGGCGTGCTGTACTCACGGCGGGCTCCCTGGCTGGTTGAAGAGCGCAGCATAGCCTATGCTCGCGGCCGCGTCGTCACGCCAGCGCGGAAAACGAAGAGCCATGTCCAACAGACTTCCCATCACCCAATGTGCAGCCATAGCCTATCGCTGGCACGAGCTTGGCTTGCAGATCGTGCTGGTCACGTCGATGGATACGCGCCGCTGGGTGCTGCCGAAAGGCAATATCGAACCCGACATGACGGCGTCCGAATCCGCCGCCCAGGAGGCCTATGAAGAGGCCGGCGTGGAAGGCGATATCGCGGCCGAGCCCATCGGCACCTACGAATACGAGAAGGCGGAAGACAAGGGCGATGACCGCCGCCGCGTCGCGGTCTTTCCCATGGCGGTGACCAAGATTCACCGCAAATGGCCCGAAAAAGAGCAGCGGCAGCGCAAATGGATGAGCGTCGAAGACGCCGTGCTCGCGGTCAATGAAAAGAAGCTCAAGAAGCTGCTCGCCCACTTCTCCGAGGCACTGCCCGCCCCGAAATCCTAACCCATTGAAAAGGTTGGTACGCCCAGGGGGAATCGAACCCCCGTTTCCGGCGTGAGAGGCCGGTGTCCTAAACCGCTAGACGATGGGCGCATGAGCGGGTTGCGGGCCATTACATAGCGGCCGGCGGGCGGTGGGGCAAGGGCCTCGGTGTTGATGCAGCGCAAGGTATGCTATATTCCTGGGGGCTGGCATCGCAGAAGCGGTGCAAATGGCAGAAGCTAGAGAATATGGCAGCAGCCGTCGCAGAACTGCCGGTCGCGCAGACCATTCCGGAAGGATTCGCCGTCTTCGACGGCGGGCGGAGCGTGGTCACGCGCTCGCTCAGCGACATTCCCGAATTCGAGATCATGCGTTTTCCTCGCCGCACTTGGCTGGAAACCAATTACGAGCTCCGCTACCACGTTTATGCGAGCCCCAAGGAACGCACGTCGATTCCCGCGCATTCCGCCCTCGAAGCCATTGCCAAGAGCGGTATCCGCCGGCCCTTCAAGGTCGTACGCGGCAAGGACGTCAACGTCTCCGACCGGGCTACCGTGGTCGGCGACGGGCGTCTGGTCGAGGCTCCCGATATCCCGGACGCCAGCGAATCCGAGACCAAGACGCTGGCAGAGACCGCCGATTTTGATCCCGATATCGGCTCGGTGTCGCTGACCCGCGAGGAGATCAACGCCCTCCTCCATCCGGACGATGACGAAGATAGCGAAGGCGACGGCGAAGGCAGCGCCCTCTGATCCGAGGCTCAGGGTCTCGAAACGCGCTTGAGCTGCCAGGTGCCGATGGCGAGCCCGGCGGCAAGACCGCCGAGATGGGCCTGCCAGCCGATGCGCAAATCGCCGACCAGCGCCACGTCGCCAAGCACCGCCAGCAGCACGTTGATGCCGATCAGGAAGCCCAGCAGGGAAAAGCCGGTGCGCCGGCCGCGCTCGTCGCCGAGGCGGATCATCAGCAATGCCGCGGCCCCGGCGACGGCATGCACCGCGTCGCTTGCGCCGACCAGATAGGCCGGAGCCTCGCCGCTCAGCGCGACCATGGCAAGGCCGCCGGCGATGGCGCCGGATATGGCAAGTGCCACCAGCACACGGCCGCCGAGGCTGCGCTCCACCGCCGAGCCGAACGCCAGCAGCATGCCCGTATTGACACCGAAATGGGCGAAACCGGCATGCAGCAGCGCATGGCCCGGCAGTGTCGCCAGCAGGGCCGGGTCGAGCCCGCCGCCGGCTGCGAACTGGGCGCGGAAGGCCAGGACATCGAGCGCCAGCCTGCCGCCCGTCGTGCCCGGCCAGACCCCCAGCCAGAGGCTCAGCAGATAGCAGACAAGCAGCAGCAGGCAGAGCCGCAAGGTGACCGGCGGCACATTGAATACGGGCTCGCTCATGCCGCGGCACCCGCGCAGGCCAGCAGTCGCTCGATGTCGGCCGTCTCCACGCTATGGGGCACCACCATGCGCGCGACCATGCCGCCCTCGCCCGGCCAGCGGTGGAACTCGATGTCCGCGGCCGCCAGGGCGTCGGCAAGCGCCGGGGGCAGCATGACGAAAACCTCGTTGGCCTCGACGGGATGGGCCAGGCGCACACCCGGCAAGGCGGCCAGGCCCTCGCCGAGGCGCGCCGCCCCGGCATTGGCGCGGCCCGCCAGGCGCAGCCAGAGATCGTCTTCCACATAGGCCAGCAATTGCGCGGAAAGAAAGCGCATCTTGCTCAGCAGATGGCCGCCGCGCATGCGTCGCCGGCGCAGGGACTCGTGCGGCGGACGATCGGCCTGCGGTCGAAAATCGACCACCGCTTCCGCCATCATGGCGCCGTTCTTGGTGGCGCCGAAGGAGAGCATGGTGACGCCGGCGCGCCAGGTGAGATCGGCAGGCGAGCACCCCAGCGTGACCAGGGCGTTGGCGAAGCGGGCGCCGTCCATGTGCACGGCCATGCCCGCCTCGTCGGCGATGGCGGCGAGCGCCGCGACCTGCGCCGGCGCATAGACCGTGCCCGCTTCCGTCGCGTCGGTCAGGCTGAGCACCGCGGGAGCGGATTCGTGCTCGCCGTGATAGCCCGTGGCGGCCAGGGTTTCGCGCACGGTTTCCGGTGCGATACGGCCGTGCTCGCCAGCTAGGCCGACGAGCTTGGCGCCGCCGCTGTAGAACTCCGGCGCGCCGCATTCGTCGACGTTGATATGGGCGTCCGCATAGCAGTACACGGCGCCATAGGGCGGTGCCAACTCCCCCAGGCTGAGGGCGTTCGCGGCCGTGCCGGTGGCCACCGGATAGACAGTGAGATCGGTCTCGAACAGTGCCTGAAAACGGGTCTGCAGCTCGGCCGTGTAGCGGTCGGCGCCATAGGAATGGGCACTGTCGCGGTTGGCGCGGACAAGCGCTTCGAGGATCTCCGGCGCGGCCGGGGATTCGTTGTCGGATCTGAAGTTCACGAAGCGGTCTCCACGGAGAAGGGATAGGGCGCGAAGGCGCCATCGACAAGGCGGTGGGCGGTGGTCTCGGCGGCGCGGCCGTCGTGCACCGAGGTAATCAGCCAGATCAGCTCCGGCTGCCACGCGCGCGCCAGGTCATGTGCGGACGGCTCGGCCGCGCTGTCCGGATGGGAGTGATAAACACCCAGCATGGTCTCGTCGCTGCCGCGCAGGCGCTTGTGCAGGCTGAGCAGGAGACGCGGGTCGACCTCGAAGGCGCGCCGCGGCGCCTCTGCGACATTGGCGCTCCCATGCACCTCGCTGACATGCGCCGTGTCGCCCGACCAGCGCCCGACCAGCAGGCCGCACGCCTCCTCCGGATAGGCCGCCTCGCAGGCCGCCTCGATCCGGCGCAGCTGCGCTGCCGCCAGGTGCATCACGGCCGCAGCACCAATGTCGTCTCGACCGCACCGCTGCGCAGGTTCACGACCATGATCTGGGGACCGTCAGGGGTTTCCAGGCGCAGCACCATGCGCTGGCCGTCCGGCACCGCTTCGAGCAATGTCGCGCCTTGCGGAATAGCCACATCGAAGCGCTGCGACGCGTCCACCGCACCACTGGCCCGGTCCTGGATGCGGTTGAACACCGTTACCACGATCACCGTGACGCCGATGACAATGAGCACGCCCATGCCGATCACCAGCGCCTTCAGAGCCTGTATATTCATGGCGAGATTCCTATATCGGTACGGTCATGAGCGAGCCCGACAGCCACCAAAGCATGGTTCCCGCAGACGCGCCACGTCAGCGCCTGGACCGCTATCTCGCCGACACCCTGCCGGCGCTTTCGCGCAGCCGTATCAAGGCCCTGATCCTTGCCGGCCACGCCTCCGTCGACGGCACGGCGGCCAACGATCCGGCGCGCATGCTGCGTGGCGGCCAGCGGGTCGGCCTCAGCGTGCCGGCCGCGGCCCCGGCCGAGCCCCTGGCGCAGGCCATCCCGCTCGACGTGGTCTATGAGGATGAGGCGCTGATCGTCATCGACAAGCCTGCGGGCCTCGTCGTCCATCCCGCCGCGGGCAATCCGGACCGCACCCTGGTCAACGCCTTGCTGGCGCATTGCGGCGACTCGCTGTCCGGCATCGGCGGCGTGCGCCGGCCGGGCATCGTGCACCGGCTGGACAAGGAGACCAGCGGCCTCATGTTGGCGGCCAAGACCGACCAGGCCCATCAAGCCCTGGCTGCCCAGTTCGCCGCCCACAGCATCGCCCGCGCCTATGCCGCCGTGGTCTGGGGCACGCCGAAGCGCCGCCAGGGCACGGTCAGCGGCAATATCGGCCGCGACCCGCGCAATCGAAAGCGCATGACCGTGGTGGCCAAGGGCGGCAAGCCGGCGCGTACCGGCTATTGCGTGCGCCAGCGGCTGGGCAGCGGCCTGGCAAGCCTGTTGCGATGCCGCCTGGAGACCGGCCGAACGCACCAGATCCGTGTCCATATGCGCGCTATCGGCTGCCCCCTGATCGGCGATCCGGTCTATGGCCGGGGCCAAAAAGCGGCGCCCAAGGGCGCGCCGGAGGCTGCAATCGCCTTTTCGCGCCAGGCCCTGCACGCCTATTTTCTCGGGTTCACGCATCCGTTATCGCTCCGCCCCTTGTATTTTCATTCGAATTTCCCCAATGATATCAAATGCTTGTTGGAATCGTTCGGAAAGCAGGAGGAAAAACCTTAATTTTGCCTCGTTTCGCACAAATTCTCGTCGCACCGGGTCGCTTCAGTGGCAACCGTAATCCCACGCCCCATATAGTACTCCATGATGCTGAGTGCTAAGGGCGCGGAACAGGACGCAACAGCGCCGGAGGTAGACAAGCCATGGTCGCCATGAAGCTCCCGACAGTCTCTTCGGAAGGTGGGTTGTCCCGCTATCTCGAGGAAATTCGCCGTTTCCCCA
>CAZKTK010000230.1:0-5814 GCA_964555535.1 uncultured Rhodospirillaceae bacterium | reverse complement strand
CGGCGGCGGCGAGAATGTCCGCGATGGGCTGCTTGATGCCGAGATTGATCACCTTGTAGCCATTATTGGTGAGGATGATGTCGGTGAGGTTCTTGCCGATATCGTGCACGTCGCCCTTGACCGTAGCCAGCACGACGATGCCTCGTTCCTGGCCTTCGGTGCGCTCCATGTGAGGCTCGAGATAGGCCACTGCGGCCTTCATGGTTTCTGCGGATTGCAGCACGAAGGGCAGCTGCATCTGGCCGGAGCCGAACAATTCGCCGACCACCTTCATGCCGTCGAGCAACAGCGTGTTGACGATATCGAGCGCCGCCCAGGTCTTGAGCGCGTCGTCGAGATCCTCCTCCAGGCCGGTGCGGTCACCGTCCACGATGCGCTGCTTGAGGCGTTCCTCGACCGTGGCGGCGCGCGGGCGCTCGCGCACCGCCTTGGCATCCCTGCCCGCGAACAGCTCGATGAACGCGTGCAGCGGGTCGTATCCCTCGCGGCGGCGGTCGAAGATCAGATCCTCCGCGGCTGTCAGCTCCTCCTCCGGAATCTGATGGAAAGGCACGATCTTGCCGACATTAATGATAGCGGAGGTCATGCCGCGGCGACGCGCATGCTCGAGAAAGACCGAATTGAGGACATGCCGGGCGGCCGGTTTCAAGCCAAAGGAGATGTTCGAAAGCCCGAGCAGAATTTGGCATTCCGGCAGGGCCTCGGCGATGCGCTCGATGGCATCGAGGGTTTCGATCCCGAGCCGACGATCGTCCTCGTTGCCGGTGCAGATGGTGAAGGTCAGCGGATCTATCAGCAAATCACCGTGCGGCAGGCCGTGGGTATCGCAGGCAAAGGCGACAAGTCTCTGGGCAATGGCGAGCTTCGCGTCGGCGTGCTTGGCCATGCCCTCCTCGTCGATGGTCAGCGCCACGATGGCGGCGCCGTATCGCTTGGCAAGCTCAAGGCGGGCCGCGGCAGGTTCCTCGCCATCCTCGAAGTTGATCGAATTGAGAATGGCCTTGCCCGGATAGAGCTTGAAGGCCGCCTCGAGCACGGGCAGCTCGGTGGAATCGAGCACCAGGGGCGCCGACACCGCCTGGCCGATGCGAGAGACCAGCGACGTCATGTCCGCGATCTCGTCGCGACCGACGAAGGCAGTGCAGAGATCGAGGCAATGGGAGCCCTCTCCCACCTGGTCGCGCGCCTGGGCGACGCAGGAATCCCAGTCTTCCTCGGCCTGTGCCTCACGAAATAATTTGCTGCCATTGGCGTTACAGCGCTCGCCAACCATCAGCATTGCGGTTTCCTGCCGCAAGGGCACCTGGCCGTATAGGGATGCCACGGACGGCACCCAATGCACCGAACGTTCGCGCGCCGGCGGTCGCGACGCACCATTTGCACGCTCGCGCAACATGGCATCGAGGACCACGATATGCTCCGGCCCCGTGCCGCAGCAACCCCCCACCATCGCCACGCCGTCTTCCTCGACGAAGCGAGCGAGCCATTTGGCCATCTCCTCCGGGCTCAAGGGATAGCGGGTCTCGCCATCGACCAATTCCGGCAAGCCCGCATTGGGCTTTACCGAGACCGGACCCGGCCAGTTTGTCGCCAACCAGCGCACGCGCTCCGCCATCTCCTGCGGGCCGGTGGCGCAATTGATGCCGAGAACGGGCACGTCCAGCGCATGCACGATCGTCGCCGCCGCTGCGATATCGGCGCCCACAAGGAGCGTGCCGGTGGTCTCCACCGTCACCTGAACGACGATAGGCAGATCGAGCCCCGCATGGGCAAGCGCGCGGCGCGTACCGTTGACGGCGGCCTTGACCTGCAACATGTCCTGTACGGTCTCGACGATAATGCCGTCAACGCCGCCGTCGATGAGGCCTGACGCTTGGATAGCGAGGGCGTCCTCCAGGCTCTCATAATCGATCTGTCCAAGCGTCGCGAGGCGTGTGCCGGGGCCGATCGAACCGAGCACGAAGCGCTCGCGCCCGTCGCCGTCGAAGGCTTCGGTCGCCTCGCGGGCGATCTCGGCTGCGCGCCGGTTGAGTTGCGGCGCCTCGTCTGCGAGATCGAACTCCGCGAGGGTAAGGGGCGAGCCGCCGAAACTGTTGGTCAGAAGCACGTCGGAGCCGGCGAGCAACGTGTTGCGGTGGTGATCGCGAATGATGTCCGGGCGCATGCGATTGAGCACCTCGGGACAATTCTCACAGCCGTCATAGTCGCGGGCAATATCCAAATCGAGCGCCTGAACGTGGCTGCCCATGCCGCAGTCGAGCAACAGGACGCGTTCGGTCAGCGCATTGAGAAATTGGCTCATGGGGCCTCCGGTCGGGGCCTGAGCCCGAGCATGTGACAGATGGCGAACACCAGGTCCGCGCGGTTGAGGGTGTAGAAGTGGAACTCGCCAACGCCTTCGGCAGCGAGTTCCTGACATTGCTCGGCAGCGGTAGCCGCGGCGACCAGCTTGCGTGTATCGGGATCGTCGTCCAGATCCTCGAAACGTAACGCCAACCAGTCGGGCACGCTGGCCCCACAAGCGGCACTGAAGCTGACCACGCGCGCGAAGTTCGTCACCGGCAGGATACCGGGAACCAGCGGCACGGTGATGCCTGCGTCGGCAAGGCGATCGCGTAAGAGCAGATAATGATCGTTATCGAAGAAATATTGGGTGATCAAACGACTGGCACCAGCGTCGATCTTGCGCTTCAGGTAGTCGATATCAGCAGCATCGCCACGCGAATCCGGATGAGACTCCGGATAGGCGGCGGCACTGATCTCGAAATCGGCGATCTCACGCAAACCCGCGATCAGCGCGACCGAGCCGTCATAGCCATCGGGATCGGAAGCGAAGCATCCACCATTTGCGGCATCGCCGCGCAGAGCAACGAGATGACCGATGCCGGCGTCACGATAGCGCCGCGCGATGGCATCCACGTCCTCGCGCGAGGCGCCAACGCAGGTCAGATGCGCCGCCGGCACCAACGGCGTTTCTCGGCGCAGTCGCTCGACCAGGGAGTGGGTGCGCTCGCGGGTGGTGCCGCCGGCACCATATGTCACGGAAACGAAGTCCGGGCCGAACGGTGCCAATCGTTCGACCGTACGCCACAAGGTGCGAGCCATCTCGGGGCTGTTCGGCGGGAAGAACTCGAAGCTTACCCGCGGCTTGTCGTCGATGCGGCTCGGGAAGCAGGTCATGGAGCGTGCGCCGCCCATAGCAGCACCGTGAGCGCGGCGCCGACCAGGCGCAACGGCGGGGACGGCTGGAGGCCGGCGGCAGCGCACCAGACCGTCACTTCTTCCGGCGCGAAACCAAGGCGGCGATGGGCCTGCTCGTCGCGCAGGAACTCGAGTTCATGAGGCGCGAAATCGACCAGGACCAAACGTCCTCCCGGGCGCAGCACGCGCGCCGCCTCGGCAAGCGCGCCGGCCGGATTGTCGGCAAAGTGCAACACCATGTGAAAGGCGATGCCGTCGAAGCTGTCCGCGGCGAAAGGCAAGTTGTACATGTCGCCCTGGCGGACTTGGCAATGCCTGTGGCCGGCGGCCTCCAGACGAACCCGGGCCAGCGCCAGCATTTCGTGCGACAGGTCGATGCCGATGCCGCGCTCGACCTGCGCTGCCATCATCTCAAGAATGCGTCCGGTGCCCGTGCCGATATCGAGGAAGCTTTCCATGTTGCGACCGTTGAACAGGCACGACATCGCCCCTTCCACCTCGCTTTCGTTGACGTGCAAGGCCCGAATTCGGTCCCAGTCGGCGGCGTTGTCTCGGAAATACTGGCCTGCCCGCTCGGCGCGAGCCTGTTTGACCGCCGCGAGACGTTCGCGATCCAGGGCAAGCGTGGGATCGTCGTCCGGCAGCAACGCGATGATGGAATCGGCGATGGCGGCCTCGCGGCCGAGTTCGGCGAGACGATAGAAAACCCAGGTTCGCTCCTGGTGGCGCTCCAGCAAGCCGCCCTCGCACAGCACCTTCAAATGGCGCGATACGCGCGGTTGGCTCTGGCCCAGGATGTGGGTCAGTTCCGTCACTGTCAGCTCGCCCTCTGCACACAGGGACAGCACACGCAGCCGGGTCGATTCGGCCGCGGCGCGGAATCCGTTGAGCAGGCGGTCGAGAGACCCCATTCGTACCATCGCATCTATTTATTTGCATATAAGCATATGGTTATATTTTAACTTCATCAAGCTGTTTCGACATGGCTTCGCCGCGAGAATTCCAAGGCACGGCGAAAACACTTTCGGGACTTGCTGTTACGCAGCTGAGACATATTTACAACAGGTGTGGTACGGCGTTGTGAGGGCCAGGCGGGAGTCTGGTGTTGCGCGAGAGGCTTGTGCTACACAATTCGAGGAAGGCGGGTGTCCTGACACCCGTGTCCAGGGACGAGAGACGATGGTGGCGGGAGGCTTAGAAGTGGGCAGCACTTCGACAGGTTTGACGCAGCAAGGTCGCCGGCACAGCCTCAGGCGGCTGGCCATGGCTACAGCCATGTTGGGTGTCTTGCTGGGTGGCTGCGCGACACCGCCGGACGATCCCGAGGCCCGTGCCGATTTCGATGCGGCGAACGACCCGCTGGAGCCGCTCAACCGCGGTATCTTTGCGTTCAATCAGGCTCTGGACAATGTCATTCTGGAGCCGGCCGCCGAGGCCTATGTCTGGGCATTTCCCATCGAGTTCCGCGAGGCGGTTCATCACGTGCTGAGCAATGCGCACGAGCCGGTGAATTTCGCCAATGCCTTCCTGCAGGGCGATTTCGAGAGCATGGGCACCGTGCTTGGCCGGCTGTTGATAAACACCACCCTCGGCGTCGGCGGCATGATCGATGTGGCATCCGACCTGGGGCTTGAGCCGGTCGACGAGGATTTCGGCCAGACCCTGGCGGTCTGGGGCATGGGTGAAGGCCTCTATCTGGTACTGCCGGTTTTCGGACCGGCGAGCTTGCGCGACGGCATCGGCCGTGGCGTGGATATCTTCTTCGACCCGATGACCTATGTTGTCGCCAATTCCGACAAGGACTATCTTGGGCCATCGATCATGGCGACCACGGCGCTGGATTTGCGCTCGCGCAATTTGGAGACCCTCGACGAGATCGAACGCACGTCGGTGGATTTCTATGCTGCCATGCGCAGCCTCTACCGCCAGCACCGGACCAACCTGATCAACAACGGCGAGACCCCCATTGAGGACGACCCTTTCCTTGCTGATGATCCCTTCGACTACTAGGGACCGAGGCGGAGTCAGTCGGAATCGGATTGAGAATGGGCAAAGCGATGATTAGCAGACGCTCGCTGACAAAGATTGCCACTCCTCTGCTTTTTGCTATCGCGCTAGCCGGTTGGCCGGCGACGGGATCGGCATCGCCGGACGGTGCGGCGCATTTCGTCGAAGGCCTGATCGGCAAGGCGATCACAGTGCTGCGCATACCTGCAGAGCAGCAGGAGTCCCGCGAAACCGAGTTCCTCACCCTGCTGCGCGCCAACTTCGATGTGCCCCTGATCACCCGCCTGGTGGTGGGGCGTCACTGGCGCCGCGCGACCGGTGCGCAAAAGCAGGCCTTCGCGACGGTGTTCGAAGAGCACATCATCAAGATCTACACCTCCCAGCTCGGCGTCTATAGCGACGAGCGGGTGGAGATCCGCAATGTGGCACCGCGTACGGAGCGCGACACCATCGTAGGCACCGAAGTCCACCGCTCGTCGGATGCGCCTTTGCAGCTCGACTGGCTGGTGCGCGAAGAGGGTGGCGCCTATCGCGTGATCGACATTGCGGCGGAAGGCGTCAGCATGATGACCACGAAGCGCTCCGAATTCTCCTCGGTGATCCAGC
>CAZKTK010000229.1:0-5867 GCA_964555535.1 uncultured Rhodospirillaceae bacterium | reverse complement strand
GAATCGTGCGAGCCCTTGGTGTAGGGCGGGTGGTGCCAGAAGGCGATCACCCATTCGGCATTGGCAGCAAAGAGGTCGTCTTCCAGCCATTCCAGCATGGCGCCGCCGACGGCGCGGTTGCTGTAATGGGAATCGAGGCAGACGAAATGCACATTGCCGTGGTCGAAGGAATAATAAAGCTCGCTGCCCGAGGGATCGCCGCCGATTTCGCCCGCCGTCGGCAGCGAGAAGATATCGAGATAGGTCGAGCGGTTGGCACCGTCGTGATTGCCCATGGTGGACCACAGGGGCACGCGCCGCAGCACTGACGGATACATATCGAAGACGGCGGCCTGGTATTCGTCATCCGTGCCGGTGCTGTAGGCGTTGTCGCCGAGCATCAGCCAGAGGTCGGGGTCGCGCGCACCCGTGAAGCCGAGGAAGGCGTCGCGCACCGCGGCCGCATTGGCATTGGCGGTGCCCGAATCGCCGATCACCCAGATGCGCATGGGCTCCGGCGTGCCGGGCAGCGGCGAGGTGACGAAGCTGTGCGCCTCGTCGCCGCCGGCCAATGCCACGCTGCCGGTGCCGATCTCGTAGTAATAGCGGGTCTCCGGGTCGAGCAGAGGCAGAAGCACTTCGTGGTCGGTGCCGGGCGTGGCCACATATGCATCAAAATCGAGCGCATCGGGGCTGGTGCCGAAGCGGACCAGGGCATCCTCAACCGTATCCGTGCGCCAGCGCAGAATGGCGCTATCATGGCCCACCTGCTGGATATAGGGGCCGCGGGTGACCGTCTGTGCCTCGGCCATGCCGCCGAGCAGAGCGGTGAAAATCAGTGCGCAAAGCGCAATACGGCGTGAGCCCATGCCAGTCTCCCAAATCCGCCCCCCAAGCCTGACTCAAGCACGTTCGGCCGGCCCCGTCATGGTGCAAATGCACCAAAGCTTGCCGTATAGGCGCCCATTTGGGACAACATCGGCGCCTGTTTGGGAGGGAGGTGCCTCATGCTGCTTCATGGCAGCCCGTTTTCGCCGTTCGTGCGCAAGGTTCTGGTTTTGGCCCATGAGACGGGACTGGCCGGGCGGATCGAGCACCGCCACGCGTCGATGACCCCGGTCTCGCCGGATCCCGTGCTGATACCGGACAATCCCCTCGGCAAGGTGCCGGCGCTGGTGCTCGATGACGGCCGGGCGCTCTATGATTCGCGGGTGATCTGCGACTATCTCGACAGTTTGCATGACGGTTCGCGCATGGTGCCGACGGAAGGGGCCGCACGGCTCGACGTGCTGCGCCGCCAGGCGCTGGCCGACGGGCTGATGGATGCGGCGGTGCTGCTGCGCTACGAGACCACATTGCGCCCCGAGGCGCTGCGCTGGCCCGACTGGGTCGCGGGCCAGTGGGGCAAGATCGACCGCACCCTCAATGCCATGGCGGCGGAGGCGAAGGACGGCGCCATCGATCTCGGCACCCTTGCCACGGCCTGCGCCCTCGCCTATCTCGACATCCGCTTTCCCGAACACGGGTGGCGCCAGGGCCGCGACGGCCTCGCCGCCTGGTTCACGCCTTTGGCCGAACGCACCTCGATGGTTGCAACCCGCCCGCCCACGGAAGGATAAGAAGAATGGCAGAGCAAGACCCGCCCCTGGCCGGCCGCAAGGTGGCCATTGCCACGCCGCTCGGCGACGGCAAGTTCGTCTACCAATACGTCGTGGCCCTGCTGCCGAGCTTTCGTCTGCTGCGCGACCTCGGCGCCGAGCCCGAGCTCAAGGTCATGGCCTTTGCCAGCCTGATAACCCAGGCGCGCAACGAGATGGTCGCCGACTTCTGGCGCTCGGACGCCACCGACATGGTGTTTATCGATGCGGATATCGGCTGGAACCCGCCCGATCTGGTGCGCCTGCTGCTGCATCCGGTGCCGGTGGTGGCCGGCGTCTATCCGCGCAAGAGCGACAAGCTTGATTTCACCGTCGCTTTTGGAGACGGCGGGCGGGTGACGCGCGACGGCAAGACAGGCCTGATCGCCGCCGACCGCGTCGGCGCCGGCTTTCTGCGCATGACCCGCGAGGCCATCGGCCAGCTGTGTCAAGCCAATCCGGACCTCATGTACACCTACAAGCCGGCGGGCAGCCAACAGGAACTCGAGGCCTGCGCGCTGTTCGATACGGCGCTGACCGACGGCCGCTATGTGGGCGAGGACTTCGCCTTCTGCGACCGCTGGCGCGCCATCGGCGGCACGGTCTGGGTCGATCCGGAGATCTCCCTGCAGCACGTCGGCAGCCGCACCTTCGACGCCAGCCTGAAGCAGGCCCTGACCCCGAGCAAGCCGGCGAAGTAGGGAGGGGACAGCAAAACCGGAGGGGACAGTTTTATAAAACTGTCCCCGCCTAGTGCGCCCCGCAGCCCGGTCCGGTTGAGCCCGCGCCCGGCCCGGCGTATTCTCCCCGTAGGGGGGTCAACATGGCCGAGAGCGGTGTCACGCAGCGGGTCGCGGCGATTCTGGCGGCGGATGTCGCCGGCTATACGCGGCTGATGGCCGACGACGAAGCGGCGACCATAGACGCGCTCGATGTCCGCCGCGCCGTCTTCATCGAGCACACGCAAGCCAACCAGGGCCGCATCGTCGATACCGCCGGCGACAGCGTGCTGGCGATCTTCGAGACCACCGCCGGCGCCGTGCGCGCCGCCATGGCGATCCAGGCGCGCCTCGCCGAAATCAACGATCCCGTGCCCGAGCCGCGACGCATGCGGTTTCGCATCGGCCTCCACCTCGGCGATATCCACGAAAAGGGCGACGGCACCATCTACGGCGACGGCGTCAACATCGCCGCCCGCCTCGAAGGGCTCGCCGAGCCAGGGGCCATCATGGTCTCGGACGTGGTCCAGGGCGCGCTGCGCGACCGCCTCGACGTCGCCTTCGCCGACGCCGGCAGCCACGAGGTCAAGAACGTCAAGAACCCGGTGCGCGCCTATCGCGTGCTGGCGGAGGGCGAGACGGTGCCGGTTGCGGCGCCGCGCAAACGCGGCCGCCTGATCCTGGCCGCCGCGGCGGTGGCGCTGTTGGCGTTGGTGGTCGCATTTCTCTGGCCGGCGGATCACCACGAATCGATGCCAGAGGTGGCGACTACTGAACCGGAGGAGGAAAACCCGATCCTGGCACTGCCCAAGGGCCCGTCGATTGCCATCCTACCCTTCGACACGTTTTCCGAAGACGAGAATATCGAATATTTTGCCGATGGCCTCGCCGAGGACATCACCACGGCGCTGTCCCGCTTTCCGGACCTGTTCGTGATCTCTCGCAACTCGACCTTCCAATACAAGGGTCAGGCCATAGACGTGCGCGAGGTGGGCAGCAATCTCGGCGCCGAATACGTTCTCGAAGGCAGCGTGCGCCTGACGTCGGACAACCTTCGTGTCAACGCACAATTGCTCAATGCCACGGACGGCTCGCATCTGTGGGCCGAGACCTTTGATCGCGACTTCACGGCCGAAGACCTGTTCGATATCCAGGACAGCATCACTGAGCACGTCGTCAGCGTCATCGGCGATGCCTGGGGCGTATTGGCCCAGGACCGCATGGAGCGTGTGCGCGGCCTGGGCACCCAGAACCTCGGCTCCTATGCCTGCGTTGCACGCGTCCAATCCTATTTCCGCACCTTCACCCCCGACGAGCACCTGGCGGTTCGCACGTGCCTGGAAGAAACTGTGGAGAACGATCCCGGTTATGCCAATGCCTGGGCATGGCTTGCCCGCCTTATCGTTGACGAATATCAGATCTATCAGAATCCGAAACCGAATAGCCTCGACCGTGCCTTGGCAGCGGCTCAGCCGGCAGTCGAACTCGATCCGCAAAACGATCAGGCGCAAGCTGCCTTGGCCGATGCCCATTTCCACAGACTTGAGATGGACGAATTTGCAGCCGCTGCCAAGAGAACGTTGGACCTCAATCCCAACAGCTCGGCCGCCCTGGCGGAGATCGGCTATCAATACGCCTATATGGGCGAGTGGGACCGGGGCATTTCCTTGCTCAGAAAAGCGCAGAAGCTCAACCCTCGGCACCCAAATTGGTATTTTGTCATCACGACGTTCGATCAATACGGCAAAGGCCAATACGAAGCCGCTCTGACCGAAGCACAGAAGATCAATATGCCTGGGTTCTTCCTGAATTTCATGATGCTCGGCATGACCTACGGGCAGATGGGCCGGCTAAATGAAGCTAAGGCGGCGCTTGAGAAACTAGATTCGTTATGGCCCGGTTTCACCATGGAGAACGCGCGCGACTTCATGGGCCGGATCATGCCCGATGGCAATGTTCGCGAAAGGGTATTCGAGGGTCTGCGCAAGGCCGGCCTGCCTGAAGCGCCCCCAGCCCCCGCCCGCCTCGTCATTGCCGTGCTACCGTTCGACAGTGCGAGCGAGGATGCGGACCACCAGTTCTTCGCCGACGGCATTGCCGAGGACATCATCACGCGCCTCGCCCGCTTCCCCGAGATCGGCGTGATCGCGCGCAACTCCTCGTTCCAGTATCAGGGCGAGGCCGTGGATGTGCGTAACGTGGCCGAAGAGCTCGGCGCCACTTTCGTGCTCGAAGGCAGCGTGCGGCGGACGGCGGACGACATCCGCGTCATCGCCCAGCTGCTGGATGCCGCCGACGGCACCCACGTCTGGGCCGAGACCTACGATCGCGACCTTTCCGCCGGCAGCATCTTCGCGGTCCAGGATGACATCACCGAGCGTGTGGTCGGTGCCATCGCCAGTAGCGACAGTGCCATTTCCCTGGCGGTGATCGAGTCCGCCAAGATGAAGGCGCCCAGTGAGTTAGCCAGCTATGAATGCGTTCTGAAGGCATATGAATATTGGCGGGTCATCACACCCGACGCTCACCTCGAGGCCCGCACCTGCCTGGAGCGCGTCAAAGCCAACGAGCCGCAATATGCGACGGCGCTGGCGCTGTTGGCCGGCATCACGATCGACGAGTTCGTTTTCGGCTACAATCCGCAGCCCGATCTGGCGCCCCCATTGGACCGGGCCTTGGCGTATAGACAGCAGGTCGTGGACGCGGACCCCACGTCCGCCATGGCCCATTGGAACCTGGCCAGGGTGGCCTTCTTCCGCCACACCATGCCGCTGTTCCGGGCGGAGGCCGATCGCGCGGTGGAACTTGCGCCCAACGATACCTTCATCCTGGCCGGTGCCGGCCACATGCTGGCCTATAGCGGCAGTTGGGAGAAGGGCATGTCGCTCATGGCAAAGGCCATCGCATTGAACCCCCATCACCAGACCTGGTATCACTTCCCGGATTTCTACGATGCCTACCGCCAGGGCCATGACGAAGACGCCCTCGCCGCGGCGCTGCGCATTGCCATGCCGGGCCTGTTCTGGACCCATACCGTGTTGGCGGCCGCCTACGGGCAGTTGGGCATGGCGGACGAGGCCGCAGGTGCCGTCGAAGCATTGCAGGCGCTCTATCCGGGCTTCACGGTCGAGACCCTGCGCGCGCAATTGCAGATGTGGAACTATGAGGACGACCTCATAGCCCGCATGGCAGACGGCCTGAGCAAGGCCGGGTTGCCCGAGACCACCGACTGACACCATCCCTGGATGGGCTGGGTCGCGGGAATCGCGGTTCTCGCAGACGCTGCACCACAGTACAATCGCCACAACTTCGTGCCGATCTGCAAACGGGGGGCGAACAATGACCCATCGGGAAAACCTACTGGCCGTCATTCGCGGCGAAATGGTCGAGCAGATCCCCTGGGTGCCGCGCATCGATCTGTGGCACAACGCGCAAGTCATCCGGGGCACCATGCCGAAAAAGTTCGCGGGCATGGGGGTCGAGGACATCCACCACGCCATGGGCTGGCCGCTGCACAAGTTCGTGCCCGAAT
>CAZKTK010000228.1:0-5886 GCA_964555535.1 uncultured Rhodospirillaceae bacterium | reverse complement strand
CAACGCCTTGAGCCACCGCCACCCGCGGGGTAGCTTGCCTTGCACAGCAACACGCCTGGGACATCGTATCTCGCCATGGCCGAACCAGAGGTCAGACAAAGGCTGGCAGCCATATTGGCAGCCGACGTTGTGGGCTATTCGCGGCTCATGGGCGAGGACGAACGCGCCACCATCGCCACCTTGCGCGCCCATCGCGCCGTCTTTCGCGAGCATATCGAGGCTAACGGCGGGCGCGTGGTCGATATGGCAGGCGACGCGGTGCTCGCGGTCTTTGCCAGCGTCACGGGCGCTGTTGCGGCCGGGCTCGAGGCGCAGCGGGCATTGCTGGCGCAAAACGAGGCGCTCGACGTGGCCAGGCGCATGCATTTTCGCGTCGGCATCAATGTCGGCGAGATCCACGAGGCCGATGACGGGACGGTATACGGCGACGGGGTGAATATCGCCGCGCGGGTCGAATCCCTGGCGCTTCCCGGAGCTATCGCCATCTCCGATGACCTCTACCGCCAGGTCGGTGACCACGCCGGGGTCTCGTGGCATGACGGCGGCGAGCAGCACGTCAAGAACATCGCCCGCGCCGTCCGCGTCTGGCACTGGCCGGAGGCGCCCGATGTGGATCCATCCCCCGCCGACGACAAGCCGGCGATCGCCGTCCTCCCCTTCAGCAACATGTCCGGCGACCCCGAGCAGGACTATTTCGCCGACGGCATGACCGAGGACATCATCACCGACATCTCCAAAGTCTCGGGCCTCGTGGTCATCGCCCGCAATTCCACTTTCGCCTATAAGGGCAAGAGCCCCGACATTCGCGATGTGAGCCGGCATCTCGGCGTCAAATTCGTCCTCGAAGGCAGCGTGCGCAAGGCCGGCAATCGCGTGCGCATCAATGCCCAGCTCATCGACGGCTCAACAGGCACGCACCTCTGGGCGGAGCGATATGACGGCCAGCTGGAAGACATCTTCGGCCTCCAGGACGAGGTGACCCGCGAGGTCGTGGATGCCCTCAAGGTAACGCTGACCGAGGGCGAGGTAAGCCGCCGCGAGGCCCGCGGCAAGGTGAACCCCGAAGCCTATGACTGCTATGTCCGTGCCCGTGCAGGCATTTTCGCGTTCACGCCCAAGGCCATGCAAGATAGCCGGTCCTTGCTGGAGCGTGCCATTGCCCTCGACCCTGGCCTGGCCCCCGCCTATGCAACCCTTTCGCTGATCTATTCCATGGAGCACATGAACGCCTGGAACGATGCCGATCCGGGGCATTTGGACAGAGACATGGCGCTGGCGCGCGAAGCCCTGGAAAAGGATGGCGACGAGCCCCAGGCCCATCATGCCCTGGCCCTGGTACAAATGTGGCGGGGCCAGCTGGAAGAGGCCGAGAACGCGGCATCCCGTGCCATCGCGCTCGACCCCAACTTCTCGGGCGCCTTCACCGCCATCGGTTCGATCCGCGATTATGCCGGCAATCACGAAGGGGCGCTCGACGCCTTGCGGCATGCCATCAGGCTCGATCCCGAGTACGATATCGCACTGCAATTTCTTGGCCGTACCCTGTTCTGGCTGGAGCGCTACGACGAGGCCGAGACCGCATTCCGGGAGCGCCTGGTCAAGATGCCCCGCTCGGACACGACCCGCGCTTTCCTAGCCTCCCTCTATGGCCACACGGGCCGATATGACGACGCCCGCGAGATGTGGCGCGAACTGTACGAGATCAATCCGGACTTTTCGGTTGCACACTTGCGCCACGTGCTTCCCTATCGCGATGCGAGCTGGTACGACCGCTTCGTCCATGGCCTGCGTCAGGCCGGCCTGGACCTCTGAGCGGCCCCACAGAACTGCGCGCCGGATAGGTCGGATATCTGATATTCTCGAGTGGTTGGAAGCGCAAGGCCTTGGCGAGCATGCCAAGGTTTTCGAGTCGAATGGCATCGACCTGCTTGCCTTGCTGCATGTCACCGATGCGGACCTGGCGTCCCTCGGCATTCCGCTCGGCCATCGCCGCCGTATCCAGGCCGCCCTGGACGAAGCCGAAGCGCCAGCCGCCCCGCAGAGCGCGGAGCGCCGCTAGATCACCGTCATGTTCTGCGACCTCGTGGGCTCCACGCCTTTGGCCGAAGCGCTCGACCCTGAAGACCTGCGCACCGTGATGCAGGCCTACCAGCGTGCCGCCGGCCGTGTCATCGAGCGTTTCGGCGGCCATGTCGCGCAATATCTCGGCGACGGCCTGATGACCTATTTTGGCTGGCCGCAAGCGCATGAGGACGACCCGGAGCGCGCGATCAGAGCGGGCCTGGAGATCGTTACGGCAATCAAGACCGTCGCCTCTCCCTCGCCGCTTCGCGTGCGCATAGGTATCGCCACGGGGCCGGTAGTCGTTGGCGAGACGCCCAATCTGGCGTCGCGCCTGCAAGGGATCGCAGGGCCGGATGAGATCATCGTCGCGGGCCTCACGCGCCGGCTTGCCGGCGGCGCCGTCGAGGCCGAGGACATCGGCGTCCATAGCTTGAAAGGCATCGTCAAAGCCGCGCACGCCTGGCGCATCACTGGCCTGTCGCAGGCCGAAGGGCGCTTCGTCGCCGCTCATGGCACGCATCTCAGCCCCTTCGTCGGCCGCGACAGCGAGCTGGCGCTGCTCATGGAGAAATGGGAACAAGCCAAGACCGGCGACGGCCAGCTGGTGCTGCTTTGCGGCGAGCCCGGCATCGGCAAGAGCCGCCTGATCCAGGAGCTGCGCGACGCCGTGCAGGCCGATGCGGGCTACAGCTTTCTCTATCAATGCTCGCCCTTTCACACCAATACCGCCTTTCACCCGATTTCGGAGACCATCGCCCGTGAAGCGCGCTTCCTGGCCGACGACAGTGCCGAGGCGAAGCTGGAAAAGCTGGACGCGCGTCTGGCGGCGATCGGCCTCAAGGTTGAGGAATCCTCGCCCCTGATTGCTTCGGCGCTGTCCATTCCCACGGGAGAACGCTATCCGCCTCTCGAGATGAGCCCGCAGTTGCAAAAAGAGCGCACCATCGAGGCGCTGGTCGAAGCAATGGTTGGCGCCGCTCGGCAGGTTCCCCTGCTATTCCTTGGCGAGGACATGCATTGGTGCGATCCGAGCTCCCTGGAGGCCGCCAGCCGCATCATTGAGAAGATCGGCGAGCTGCGCCTACTGGCCGTCTATGCCTACCGCCCGGAATTCGTACCACCGTGGTCGGCGGCGGAAAACGTGACGATGCTTACCCTCTCGCGCCTCGACGACCCCACCATCGGCAAGCTGATAGGCGGCCTTACCGGTGGCAAGCCGTTGCCCGGGGAGGTGGTCGCCGAAGTCACAGGCAAGACCGACGGTGTACCCCTGTTCGTCGAGGAGCTGACCAAGACGGTGCTCGAAAGCGGCATTGTCGAGGAAGGCAAAGATGCCTGGCAACTTGCCGGCACCTTCTCCGGCCTGTCCATTCCCACTACCCTTCATGACAGCCTGATGGCTCGCCTCGACCGCCTGGCGCCCGTGAAGGAGGTGGCGCAGATCGGCGCCTGTATCGGCCGCGAATTCGGCCATGACTTGCTAGCGGCAGTATCGCCCATGGAGCGGCGGCGGCTGGGCGACGCCCTGCAGCAATTGATCGATAGTGCGCTCATATATGTGTCCGGCGCAGCACCCGTGGAGACATACACCTTCAAACACGCCTTGGTGCAGGACACGGCTTATGAAAGCCTGCTGAAAAGCGATCGTGCGGCTTTTCATCGACGCATCGCGGAGGCGCTGGAGTCGACCTTCCCGCATATCGTCGAGGCCAATCCGGAAATTCCCGCACGCCATTATTCCTCTGCCGGGCAGGCTGTGCGAGCCGTGCCCCACTGGCTCGCGGCAGGGCAGTTGGCAATCGAGAGCTTCGCGTATGCAGAAGCCGTGTCGTTCCTGAAGCAGGCACTTTCCCTGCTCGATCAGATACCGAGCTCCGACATGCGCGACAGGACCGAGCTCACTCTGCAAACGCTGCTTGGCGTCTGCGGGGTGAATCTGGCCGGTTGGGGCTCGGCCGATGTCGTTGCCGCCTTCGGCCGTGCCGGCGCGCTGCTCGACAAGGCCGAGAAGGCGATGGACAGCATCCCGGTCCTGGTGACCATCGGCATGAATGAATGGGTGGGAGGCTCCTTTGCAAAGTGCGACCGGATGTTGCGGGAAGCGCTCGACGTCGCCGAACAGGCAGACGAGCAGGAACTGAGCCATGTGGTGCGTCTGCTGTATGGCTGTGGTTGCTTCCACATGGCACGCAGTGACGTCTCCGATGAACTCCTGAGCGGCGGCATCGACACCTACGACCCAAACCGGCACCGGGCGTTGGGAATACGCATCGTCGGCCAAGACCTGTACCCGGTTTCCCTGGCCTATCTCGGCCTCTCGAAGGCCTGGCTTGGTTATCTCGACCAATCCTGGTCATACCAACAGAGAGCTGCCGAAGCGGCACGCGCCGACACGCATCCGAACACACGGGCGAACGGCTTGAGCATGGCAGCCAGTGGCGCCGTGCTATGCGGGCGCTGGCAGGAAGGTGTGGCCTGGTCTGACGAGTGCATCGCCTTTTGCGAGGCCCAACAGCTTCCGGTCTGGTTGGGGTATTCGAAGCTGGCGCGCGGCTACGGGCGCTCCATGCTGGGAGAGGTAGAAGCCGGCATCAACGACATCACCTCGGCCAATGCCTTCCTGCAGAGTATTGCCGCGACCGAGGCCAACGGCTGGGCCCAAACCTTTCTGGCGGACATTTACATCAGGACCGGCAAGTTCGACGAGGCCGAGAGCGGCGTACAGGGTCTGCTCGCACATTACCGGCGCACCGGCGAGGAAATGGCGCGGCATTTCCATTCCTGCCTTGCCCCCGCGCTCGATATCGCCCGCCATGGCGCCGATGCAACCGACGGCGAAACGATGCTGATCGAGGGCCTGGCACTGGCGCGAAACCGCAACTTCCGCCTCGACGAGCTTCGCCTGGCCACGCTGTATGCGCACCTCCGCGTCGAGCAGGGCCGCCCGGATGACGCACGCGACATACTCGAACCGGTTTATGGCTGGTTTCGCGAAGGCTTCCGCTCGCCATTCCTGACGCAGGCGAAATCCCTGCTGGACGAATTGGGCTAACCGCCGTAGGTGCTCAGCGCCATCCTGTTCGCCTCGATGAAATCCCAGTCATAGGTGACGCCGAGGCCGGGGCCGTCGGGCACGGGCACGCAGCCGTCCTCGCCGACGCAGTCGAGCTGGTCCGAATAGCCGCAGGCATAGACCGGCGGCAGGGCGTTGGGGCAGTCGGGACCGACCAGGGCAACCTCGTAGAAATTGGTATTGCGCATGGCCGCCATGACGTGGCGCTGGGCCGGACCCGCCGCATGCACCTCGACATCGACGCCGAAGGCCTCGCCGAGATGGGCGATCTTCATCGCACCGGTGATGCCCATGTCGTATTCGGGATCGGAGCGCAGGAAGTCGGTGCCGCCGGCGATCAGGAAATCCGCCTTGGGCTCGACGCCGCGGATATGCTCGGTCTGCAGAATGGGCGTGCGGATCATCTCGCGCAACTTCTTGTGGGCGAAGGCGGAGACGCCGGAATCGCGGAACGGATCCTCGTACCAGAAGAAGCCGCCGTCATCGCAGGCGCGGCCCACATAAAGCGCATCGGCAAAGGTATCGAGGGTGCAGGCGGGATCGAGCATCAGCGTCATGCGGTCGCCGACGGCATCTGCGACATGGCGCACGTTCGCCCCTTCCTCGCGCGCATCGCCTTCCGCCCAGCCATGGATCTTGAAGGCGCGATAGCCGAGGTCGTAACACTGCTCGGCGAAGGCGGCATAGGCCTCCTTGCTGTCGAGCCCGCCATTGCGGTCGCCGTGATAGGTCGAGGCATAGGCCGGCAG
>CAZKTK010000227.1:0-5892 GCA_964555535.1 uncultured Rhodospirillaceae bacterium | reverse complement strand
CACACTATTTCACAGCCGCAGGCTATGACCTCGATTGATCGAAAAATGCTCTAGACCCGTTCTTTGCCTATGCCGACAGGGCGCTGGAACTGAATCCGAACGACCCGACGACCCTCGCAGCCCTTGGCGAAAAGATGATCTTTGCGGGCTATTTCGAACGCGGCGTGCCGTTGATGGAGAAGGCTGCCTCGCTGAACCCGAATCACCCGAAGTGGTATTTCTACTCTCTAAGCTTGGCCGCCTATCAACAGGGCGATTACGACATGGCGGCAAGCTATGCCGAAAAAGCCGATATGCCCGATTTCTACTATACCTGGGTGTATCGCGCTGCCTCGTATGCCCAGATCGGTCGGCACGAGAAAGCCGGCGCCGCCGTGCGTGAGCTGTTGCGCCTTTATCCTGAGTTCGCGGATAGCTGGGTCGAGGAATACCGCAAGTGGAATGCCCGCGAAGACGTCATCGCGCATATTGGGGAAGGCCTCGAGAAAGCCGGCCTCTTCGACGAGCCCGAGCCGCCGTCGCGCCCCGTCATCGCCGTTCTCCCCTTCGACAATCTCTCCGGCGACCCGGACCAGGAATATTTCGCTGACGGCATCACCGAGGACATCATCACGCGCCTGGCGCAATATCCGGACATTCTCGTCCTCGGGCGCAACACCACCTTCCAGTTCAAGGGCGAGGCGGTGGATATCCCGACCATCGCCGAGAAGCTCGGGGCGGACTACGTGGTCGAGGGCAGCATTCGGCGTGGTGGGGATACGGTCAGGGTGACGGCGCAGTTGCTAGGCGGGGATGAGTGGGCGCATTTGTGGGCGGAGACTTACGATCGCACCCTCGACCCCGCTAACCTGTTCGCCATGCAAGACGAGATCACCGAAGCCATGGCAAGCCGCATTGGCGATGCGCATGGTGTGATTGGCCGTGCCGAGTTTCAGCGCTCCTCTCGACATGCCCCCAAGCGCTTGTCGTCATACGAATGTATCCTGAGGTTTTTCGCGTTCGAACGGAATTTCAACGCAGAAAACCATCTCGTGGCGCGCGACTGCCTGGAGAATGTCGTCAAGGCAGAACCCGATTACGGCGAGGCACTGGCATTTCTTGGCAACACGTACTTCTTTGAGGTCACTTTTGGATTTAATGCCTCGGAGGACCCGTCATTGGAGAGAGCGCTCGAGTTCCTGGAACGGGGCGTCGCGATCGATCCGGGAAGCGGTCGAGCCCGCATTCACTTGGCTCAGGCTCTTTATGTGACCGACAACGCGAAACGTGCCATACGCGAGGCCGAGGAAGCCCTGCGAATCGATCCGAACAATGCGGCAGTCATCGCCTATGCGGGCCAAGTTTTTGTCAATACGGGGGAGTATGAACGCACCGAGGAGGTTATGGCCGAGGTGGCACTGACGGACCCCAACTATCCTGCCTGGGTAAACTGGAATATGGCCAAGGTTCATCTCGCGCGCGGTGCGTATGCGGATACAATCATCCGCCTGGAGATGACAAAGATGGCGTGGTGGTACTGGACGAAGGCCTTCATGGCAGCAGCTTACTGCGCAGGTGCTGACATTGAACGCGGAAGAGACGAGCTCAGTGCTGCCCTGGCGGCCAATCCAGATTTCGGCAAGGTCTATTGGCCTGAAATCTATTTTTGGAACAAGACGCCGAATGTCCGACCAATGATCGACAACCTCTCCGCCGGCCTCACCGCCTGCGGCTGGGACGCGCCGCCTGATCCCGGCCGGGAGGCGTTTGCCGCACCGCAGTGACCGCACGCCTTTTCCGGGTCCGCAAAAAGCGCCATGATCCGATGGTGAGCGGGTGGCATATCGGCCGAGGGAGTCAAGGGCCTCTGGTCCGCTTCGCGGATGGCCCGCCGGGCCACCCTTGACTCCCTCGGCCGATATGCGAAGTGGCGACCATCGGATCATGGTGCGGGCCGCGCGTTCTGTGGTGGCATCATGTCCCCCGGCGCCAGGGCGGATTTCGCCGTTCGGTGGGCTGCCGCTCTCTGCTATAACCGCCTCGTGATGGTGGAATTTCCTTTCGATATGCCGCGCCTCGAGCCGGGCTGGGTGTGGCTGGTGGGCACCGGGCCGGGCGATCCGGGCCTGCTCACCCTGCATGCCTGGAACGCCATGCAACAGGCCGATGTGGTGGTCTACGACGCGCTGGTCGGCGACGAGATCATGAACATGATCGGCGATGCCGCGGCGGTGGAGTTCGCGGGCAAGCGCGGCGGCAAGCCGTCGGCGCGACAGCCTGACATTTCGCGTCGGCTCGTGGAACTGGCCAAGGCGGGCAAGCGCGTGGTGCGGCTGAAGGGCGGCGATCCTTTCGTTTTCGGGCGCGGCGGCGAGGAGGCACTGGCGCTGGTTTCCGCGGGGGTGCCGTTCCGTGTCGTGCCGGGCATATCGGCGGGCATCGGCGCTCTGGCCTATGCGGGCATTCCGCTCACCCATCGCACCACCAATGCCGCCGTCACCTTCGTCACCGGCCACGCGGCGGATGGTGAGGTGCCCGGTGCCCTCGACTGGGACGCCATCACGCGCGGCTCGCCGGTCATCGTGCTCTACATGGCGATGGCCCATCTCGCCGCCATTGCCGAGCGCTTGCAGGCCGGCGGCCGCGCGGCGCACGAGCCGGTCGCCGTGATATCCGCCGCCACGACCCCGGCCCAGGTGGTGCTGGAGACCACGCTCGGGGTTTGTGACGCCGAGGCCGAGGCTGCGGGTGTCGGGCCGCCGGCGATCGTCGTGGTCGGCGACGTGGTGCGCCTGCGCGCGGGCCTCGACTGGCTGGGGGCGGCCGAGGGCAGGACGCTCGATCCCGATCCGTTGTGAGCGCGCCGGCGCTGATCCTGGCCGCGCCTGCCTCGGCCAGCGGCAAGACCACGCTGACCCTGGCGCTGCTGCGTGCCTATCGCAAGCGCGGCGTGCGTGTCGCCTCGTTCAAGGTGGGGCCCGACTATATCGACCCCGCCTTCCATGCCGCCGCGTCCGGTTTGCCCTGCCTCAACATCGACAGCTGGGCCATGCGCCCCGGCACCGTCGCAGGTATCGTTAGCGAGCTAGGCAATGATGCGGAGCTGATCGTCGGCGAGGGCGTCATGGGCCTCTTCGACGGCGCCGCCGGCGGCGGCGGCTCGACCGCGGACGTGGCCGCCGCGCTCGGCCTGCCTGTCGTTCTGGTGCAGGACGTCAGGGGCCAGTGGGCGAGCGCCGCGGCGGTCATCGAGGGCTTCGCCAATTACCGCGACGACGTGACCGTGGCCGGGGCAATCTTCAACCGGGTCGCCAGCCCCCGCCACGCGGCGCTGCTGCAAGACGCCTGCGCCGGCGTCGCGCCGGTCCGCCTCGGCGCCGTGCCCCGGGACGCGTGTTTGAGTTTGCCCGACCGTCACCTGGGATTGGTACAGGCAGGCGAGCACGAGGCTCTCGACGATTTTCTCGACGTCGCCGCCGAGCTTGTCGCCGCCCATGTGGACCTCGATGCCCTCGCCGCCCTGGCGCGCGCGCCGACCGTCGCCGCCGAGACCTGCCCGCCGCCGCCGCCCCTCGGCCAGCGCATCGCCATCGCCGAGGACACGGCCTTCGCCTTCGCCTACCGCCACCTATGCCTAACCTTGCAAAAACAGGGGGTCGAGCTATTACCGTTCTCGCCGCTCGCCGACGAAGCGCCGCCGCCTGCGGCGGATGCGGTCTATCTGCCGGGCGGCTACCCGGAACTGCACGCCGGGCGCCTCGCCGCCAATAGCAACTTTCTCGACGGCCTAAGGGCGGCCGCTGCCGGCGGCGCCACGGTCTATGGCGAATGCGGCGGCTATATGGTTTTGGGGGAAGGGCTCGTGGACGGCGACGGCGCGCGCCACGCCATGGCCGGGCTATTGCCGCTCGAAACCGCGTTTGCCGCGCCGCGCCTGCATCTGGGCTACCGCCAGCTGGTGCTGGCCGCCGCTACGCCGCTGGGGCCCAAGGGCGCGCGCTTCCGCGGCCACGAGTTTCACTATGCGGAAGGTACCCCCGGCAAGGCCGAGGCCCTATTCCAGGCCAGCGATTCCGCCGGTCAGGTCCTGGGGCCCGTGGGCTTGCGCGTGGGCCCGGTCATGGGCTCGTTCATGCATCTCGTCGACGCAGCGTGAGCGTGCGCGCCGCCAGGCCGCCGGCGAGCAGCAAGAGGATCGCGGCCAGCACGGCGGGCTGGGCCTCATGGCCGGGATGGGCGAAGGCGGTGCCGGGGACAAGGGCGAGCACGGCGGTCAGGGCAAGATTGCGCATGGTCGTTGGTCCTTTCTTCAGGCCGGATGGGAATCGCTTTGACCCAGCCGAGGCAAGGCGGTTGCGGCAAGCGCACCGAGCGCCAGCCAGAATACGAGATTGGCGACCATGGTCGCGCTGACGAAGGCTGCCGCCATTTCCGGCGGCACGCTGTCTGTCACCGCTGGCACCTCCGGGGCGCCGACGGCATGGGGCAGAACGATGAGCACCACGCCGATGGTCTTCAGCCAGGTCGCCGGCACCAGAAGCAGCGCCCACAGGCCGATGCCGGTGGCGACGACGGTGCCGAGCCACCAGGCCTGCTGTTGCTCGAGGATGCCGCCGCCCATGCCGGGCAATTTGGGCGGCAGGCCGAGCGCCGGCGCGAGGGTGAACACGGCAAAGCCGGCGAGCCCCCACAGCGCCCCCTGGCGCCAGTCGAGCTGTCGCCCGGTCAGCGCCAGCGCGGCGGTCAGCATCAAGGCGAAGCCGATGCCGATCAGCACATTGGTGCCGAGGCGCAGCCACACGCGCCCGCCATCGCCTTGGGCGACCGGATGAGCATCGTCATGACTGTGAGCATGACCGTCGTCTGCCGGCACCTCATAGGTCTCGGCGGCAACGATCAGCGGTTGCACCTTGTGCGCCTGCAGCGCCGTCAGCAAGGCGCCGGACAGAACGCCGGCGATGATTGCCGCAAGGGCGATTCTCAGGAACATGTGCTCAGTGGCAGGGGAACGCCATGCCGTGTCGCCCGTCATGGGCGGCATTGTGCAGGACCGACGGATGGGCGAAACCCGCCCCGTAAAGGATAAAAGCGCCAAGCAGGACAGCAGCCACCGCTGCCGCCAAAGTCCCGAGCCCTTGGTCGGCCTGGGCGCCGCTCTCGACACGTGCGCCAATTGCCGTCATCGTCTTCTCCCTGCGCTCAACATTTCGGTCCCGACTATAGAACGCGACAGAAGAGATGGGAAGGGCAAACAGGGATGGCAGACCCATTACCAGCGCTGACCCTGGTGCTGGGTGGCGCGCGCTCGGGCAAGAGCCGTTTTGCCGAGGCGCTTGTCGACTCCAGCAGTTTGGAATCGGTCTACATTGCCACGGCACAAGCCGGCGATGGCGAGATGGCGGCGCGCATCGCCCATCATCGGGCACGCCGCGGTGCGGCCTGGCGCACGGTGGAAGCCCCGCTGGACCTGGCCGCCACGCTGGCCCGCGAAGCCGCGCCCGATCGTGCCCTGCTGGTGGACTGCCTGACGCTCTGGCTCGCCAATATCATGGCCGACGGCCGCGACATCGAGGCGGAAGCGGCGCACCTCGTTGCGGCGCTCGGCGCTCTTTCGGGCCCGGTGGTGCTGGTCAGCAACGAGGTCGGCCAAGGCATCGTCCCGGACAACGCCCTGGCCCGCGCCTTCCGCGACCACGCCGGGCGCCTGCACCAGGACATCGCAGGCGTTGCCGACACCGTCACCTTCATCACCGCGGGTCTGGCGCAGACCTTGAAGAGCCCTAACCCTCGCTGACGCCGGCGTCGGCGAGGGTGGCCATGCCGGCAAGCGTGGCGCACCTCGATGTGGAATCTGCCTTCTAGAGCGTTTCACGTTTTGACGGAACCATATCCTGCGTTTGCGAGGAAGTTGGC
>CAZKTK010000226.1:0-5900 GCA_964555535.1 uncultured Rhodospirillaceae bacterium | reverse complement strand
GCTTGCAGGGCGATGAACGGCCACATGGCGTTGTAGATGTGGCCGAGCTCTATGCCCGGCGGCGCCACGCCCTTGAGGTAGAAGGCGGCGGGGCCGAAGGGGGGTGTGAGGTAGCTGATCTGCATGTTCATGCAAAAGAGGATGCCGAACCAGATCGGGCTGTAGCCCAGCGTAATCACCACGGGCACGAAGATGGGCATGGTCAGGAGACAAATGCCGATCCAGTCCATGAACATGCCGAGGATGATGAGGATTGCCATCATCACCATGATGATGCCCAGCGGCCCTAGCGGCAGGCCGGTGATCAGGCCCTCGACGAACGTGTCGCCGCCCATGCGGTTGTAGATGCCGATCAGGGCCGCTGCGCCGAAGGTGATCCAGAGCAGCATGCCGCAGGTGTTCATGGTCTGGTAGAGGGCTTCGCGCAGCATGGACCAGCTGAGCTCGCGGCGCACGCCCGCCGAGACGATGGCACCGAGGGCGCCCATGCCCGCGGCCTCGCTGACACTGGCAATGCCGAGATAGATCGAGCCCAGCACCGAGGCCGCGACGCCCAAGGGCAATGACAGGCCGATGAACAGGCGCAGCTTCTCCTCGCGCGGCAGCTGGCGTTCCTCCAGCGGCGCCGGCGGGCCCAGCTCAGGATTGAGCTGGCAGCGGATGACGATGTAGCTGACATAGATGGTGGCCAGCATCAGCCCCGGCATGATGGTGGCAACGAAAAGCTGGCCGATATCGACGCCCGCTGTCAGGCCGTAGATGATGAGCACGATCGAGGGCGGAATCATGGTGCCCAGCGAGCCGCCGGCGCAGATGGTGCCGATCGCCAGGCTGCGGTCGTAATTGAGGCGCAGCATCTGCGGCAGGGCGACCAGGCCCAGCAATATGATCTCGCCGCCGATGATCCCGGTCATCGCCGCCATCAGCACCGCCACCACCATGGTCTGGATGGCGAGCCCGCCGCGCAGGCCGCCGGCGAGAATATGCATGGCCCGGAACAGGTCTCGCGCCACCCCCGAACGCTCCAGCACCGAGGCCATGAGGATAAACATAGGCACGGCGACGAGCACGAACTCGCGCACCAGGCTGGTGATGCGGCTTTCGATGAGGAACAGGCCGTTGAGGCCGAACTCGCTTACCGCCACGGTCATCGCCACGGCGCCCGTGACGAAAGCAAGCGGCAATCCCATGATCAGCAGCACAGCAATGGCGCCGACCATGAGGATGGTGATCAGCTCGATGCTCACGTCGGGTCCACGGCCGGCGGCTCGTCGGAACGCTCGCGCAACAGCGACTGGATGAGCTGCGCCAGCGCCAAAATGAACATGAGGATGCAGGCGGCGGCGAGCGCCGTCTTGACGATCGCCGGCAAAGGCAGCTGCGAGGCCGTGCCCGCGGTCTCGCCAATGCTCACCGAGGTGATGGCGCTCTTGGTCGACTGGTAGCCGAGCAAGCCGAGAAAGGCGAGGATGATGAGGCTGTTGACCACATCGAGCACGGCGCGAAACTCTGCCGGAAGCTTCTCATAGACCAGCGAGACGCGGATATGGGCGCGCCGCTTCAAGGTATAGAGGCCGCTCAACAGAAAGCCCGTGGCGCATAGGGCCGTGGTGACGTCATGGGCCCAGATGGTCGGCGCGTTGACGCCATAGCGCATCACCACCTCGTAGGCGATGATCGCCATGCATATGAGAAAGAGATAGCTGAACAGGCGCCCGATGCGCTCGGCCAGCCACTCGACGATGGCGAAAAGGCGGTCCACGACGGGTCGCTATTCCTCAGCCACAAGTCCGATGGCGCGCAGATAGGCGATCTGCGCGTCATAGGCCCGCCCGGCCATCTCGCTGCGCCCCGCCCAATCCTGCCAGATGCCGACGGCAATATCGCGCATGCGGTCGCGCTCGGCCTTGGGCCAGTCGATCACCTCGACTCCCTCGGCGCGGTCGGCGGCGACATCGGCGAGGTCCTGCATCTCCAGCCGGCGCGTGATATCGCCAGAGAAATCGCGCACCGCCATCTCCAGGATCGCCTTGAGATCGTCCGGCAGCGCGTTCCATTTCTCCGCATTGACCGAGATATCGATCACCGGCAAGGAATGGATGCCGGGATAGATCGGGTAGCGGGCGATGGCGTGGAAGCCGAGCTGATGGTTCATGGAATAGGTCGCCCAGTCCGCCGCATCGACGACGCCGCGCTCGACGGCCGTGAACACTTCCGCCGCCGGCAGATTGACAGGCGCCGCGCCGACGCGCTCGAAGATGTCCTGTGCCATGCCTTCCGGTGCACGCAGCTTGACCCCGGCGAAGTCGTCGACACCGCGGATGGGGATCTTCGAGATGAAGGCTTCCTTGCCCACCGCCGAACCGCCGATGTAATGCACGCCGTATGGCGCCATCAGCTCGCGCAACAACGCGTCGCCGCCGCCGTGGCGCAGGAACATGAACATCTGCTCAGGGTGGTCGTAGGCCGCGATGAGATCGCCAAGCAGCGCGAAGGCCGGATCCTTGCCGGAGAAGTAGACAGTGGCCGTGATATGGCCGTCGAGCAGGCCTGAGCCGATGGCATCCAGGGTCTCGTTGTACTGCACCACGGAGCCCACCGGCACCAGGCGCACGGCCAGGCGCCCGCCGGTCAGCGTCTCAATGGAATCGGTGAATTCCTTGGTGATGACGTAGGCGATCTCGCCGGCCGAGGTCGACGTCTGCCAGGTCCATTCCTGGTCGGCCGCTCTGACCGGAGCCGCGGCCAGCAACATGGCGATCGTAGCGAAAAAACATTTGCGCATAAGCATGTTCCGCAACCTCATCAGAGCAGGCCGAGGCGTTCCAGGAACGCGATGTGGGAGTCGTAGATGCGCTGGGCCATCTCGCTTCGCGCGGCATATTCGGCCCAGACGCCGGCCGCCACTTCGCGGAACTTGCGCCGCTCTTCGGCGCTCCATCGCACCAGCTCGATGCCCTTCTCCGCCGCCTTGGCGGCCACCGCGGCGTCCTGCATGCCGATGCGCTCGATCATGTCGCGGTTGAAGTCGCGCACCGCCATTTCCACCAGAGCCTTGATGTCATCCGGCAGTTCGTTCCAGCGCTCCATATTGACCGCCACATCGGCGATGGGCGCCGAGTGGAAGCCGGGATAGATCGGAAACGGCGCGATACTGTGAAAGCCGAGATCGTCGTTCATGCCGAGAGTGCCCCAGTCCGCCGCCTCGACCACGCCGCGATCGAGCGCGGTATAGACCTCGGCACCGGGAATGTTCACCGGCGCCGCGCCGATGCGCTCGAAGATGATCTGCGACATGCCTTCCGGCGCGCGCATCTTGAGCCCGGCAAAATCCTCGATGCTGCGGATCGGCCGCTTGGCGGGAATCGATTCATGCCCCCACGAAACACCGCCCACATAGTACAGCCCATAGGCGGCAAACAACTCGCGAGCCAGCTCCTTGCCGCCGCCATACTCGAACCACATGGTGAGCTGGCGAATGTGCTCATAGCCGCCGTTGAGGTCGCCAAGAATGGCAAAGGCCGGGTCCTTGCCCGCGAAATATCCCGTGCCGCCATGCTGTGCGTCGAGGACGCCCGCGGTCACCGCATCGAGGGTCTCGTTGTAGCCGACCACACTGCCCACAGGCAACGGCTCGATAACAAGCCTGCCGCCGGTGATCTCACCGACGCGCTCGCAGAAGTCCTCGAAGACCGTCTGGTTGATCGACCCGGCCTGCCACAGGGACTGCATCTTCCAGCGATATTCGGCAGTCGTCTGCGGGCTTTCCGGCTCTTCACCCGGCGCGCTGTCCTCGCCGCCGCGGAGAAGGAATGCGGCAACGATCACGATTGCCGCCACGCCAGCGGCAAGCAACCATCCTATCTTCCGTGACACCAGTTTCCCCCCTCGCCCGTCTCAGCTTACGAGTACGGCTGCCGCTCGGTTCCCTGATAAAGCAACTGGCCGTGCAGCTCGGCGCTGCGCGTGTGATAGGCCACAGCCTCGGGATCCAGGTTGGCACGCGGCCTTGGCTCGCGCTCGAAATTGCCGAACCTGTCCTCACCGCGCACCAGGCCGGCCGCATCGTGCGGCCCGTTGACCTGATGCAAGTGCGGCGGAATATAGCGGATGGCGAAGCCGATGCGGCGGATATCCGATGTATTCGCCTCGGAACCGTGGATCAGGCGAACATGGTGCAGCGACATCTCGCCCGGCCTGAGCACGATGTCGACGGCCTTGCTTTCATCGATCTCCGTGTTGATCACCTGACCGCGGCTCAGCATGTTGTCCTCATGGTGCGTATCGGTGTGGCTGATCTGCTCGCTGAGATGGGTGCCTGGAATCACCCGCATGCAACCGTTTTCCGGCGTGCTCGGGCTGAGCGCGACCCACGCGGTGGTCACTTCCGGCGTGCTGAGGCCCCAATAGGTGGAATCCTGGTGCCAGGATACAAAGCCGGTGTCGTGCGCCTCCTTGGTGAAGAAGGCCGATGCCCAGCAGAGAATATTCGGACCGAGCACGTCCTCCACCGCATCGAGCACGTGTCCGTCATGCACCAGCTCGTCGAGGAAGATGTAGAGCATGTGGGGCTTGAAGCGCAGTGCACCAGCCATGGGCCCGCCCTGCTCGGCTTCCGCCGCCTCAAGCTTGGCGCGGAGCGCCGCCGCGGCATCCTCGCTCATGACGCGGATCGGCGAGACATAGCCGTCGCGCTCATAATCGGCAATCTGTTCCGCAGTCAAACTCTTGCCCATTGGCTCTGTCCCCATCGATGCACCGGCGGCATCATAAACCACTAGAAGCGCTCTTTGTAAGGCCTGAGCTCCGTCTCGAAGGTCCAGGCGCTCGGGTGCTGACAGTGCAATTGCCAGAAGGTCTCGGCAATCGGCTCGATGCCGAGCAGGCCGTCCTCGCCGCGTTCCTTGGCCATTTGTGGCGCCCGGCTCAGCAGGCGCTCGCCGTTGATGCCGCCGTCGATGATGACATGGGCGACATGCAGGCCTTGCGGGCCGAACTCCCGCGCCATCGCTTCGGCCACCGCCTTGATCGCGGCCTTGCCGGCGGCGAAATGGGCAAAGCCGGGGCGACCGCGGCGGCTGGCGGAAGCGCCGGTGAAGGTGATCGTGCCAGAGCCCCGCGGCAGCATGCGTCGGGCCGCTTCCTGGCCGACCAGAAAACCGCCGAGACAGCAGGCCTGCCAGAAATCGGTAAAGGTCTCCTCGTCGAGATCGAGAAAGGGAATGTGGCGGTTGTTGCCGGCATTGTAGGCGACGACCCCCGGCACCCCGACCTCAGCCTCGACCGCATCGAATATCCGCACCACCTCGTCACGCTTGGTGATATCGCCCGGCAAGGCGGTGACGGTCTCGCCGCACTCCACCGCCACCCGACCCAGCCGCTCGCCGTGGCGGCCGACGATGAAGACGCGATAGCCCTCGCGCGCGAAGCGCCGGGCAATCGCCGCACCGAGCCCGTTGCTGGGACCGACACCGAGAACCACAATGCTTTTCGCCATAACCTCGCCTCCTCCGCATTCCCTTTGTAGGGAGTTATAGCAAATGGGCAGCGATTGACCCGCCGGCTCCCGCTTCCTACACTTTCGCGCCCACCTTGGTTTCGGGATAAAGCCGTTATGAAAGCAAGTGTCGAGCGATCCGACCCACTGCTGCGCACCATTGCTGGCGTTATCATGGTTTGCCTGTTTGTGGGTGCCGCACTCTATGCGTATTCGGACCTCACATACGTCTCCAGACTGACAGAGCGCGTCCGCCACGGGGACCTCTATTCCAACGATTTGGCGGCCTGGGAGGCACTGTTTACTCAATCTGCTGATGAACATGCACAAGCAGTTTTGCGCGACGCTGTTGATCAGCCCCCATCGACTGGTCCATGGCGATTGTTAGTGCATAACCGGCCTT
>CAZKTK010000225.1:0-5903 GCA_964555535.1 uncultured Rhodospirillaceae bacterium | reverse complement strand
AAGCTGTTCGACGGCGCGCCGTAGCGGTCGCGGTTGCCCATGCGCGTCGCCGCCTCTCCGAACACCGCCTGTTCCGGGATTACGGTCATCAGCAGCGACAGGGCACTGTCCATCAGGGCCACATCGACCAGCTGGCCGCGCCCGCTCTGGTGGCGCGCCTGCACGGCGGCGAGAATGCCCACCACCGCATGCAGGCCGGTGGAATGGTCGACCACAGTGGTGCCGGCCAGCGTCGGCGGGCCGTCCGGGTCGCCGGTCAGCTCCATGATGCCGCTGCCGGCCTGGGCAATGGCATCGAAACAGGGGCGCTGGGAATGGGGCCCGTCCTGGCCGTAGCCCGAGATGCGGGCCATGATCAGGCGCGGGTTGATGGCGCTCAGGGTCTCCCAGTCGCAGCCCATCGCCTCCATCACGCCAGGGCGGAAGTTCTCGACGAGAATGTCGGCGTGCTTGACCAGCTCGCGCAGGATCTCCTGGCCCTGTTCGCTGCGCAGGTTGAGGGTGAGCGAGCGCTTGTTGCGGTTGTAGGTGATGACGAACAGGCTGTCGCCGTCGATCAGCGGCGGCACCGCGCGGATGTCTTCGCCGGTCCCCGGTTTCTCGACCTTGACCACCTGGGCGCCCATGTCGCCGAGCATCATGGCGCAAAAGGGCCCGGCGACGAATCGCGACAGGTCGAGGACTTTCAGATCTGCAAGGGGACCGCTCATCACGCCTCCGGTATTTTGTCTTGTGGCCGAGACCATACGCAGAAATCGCGGTCGAGACGAGACAGGACTTGGTATTCCCAGGCGTCCCTGCCACTCTGCGCCCGCAACAGACAAGGGAGAGCGCAAGTGACGACCGATTTGCTCGAAAACGTGCAGGACCGCGTGGCGACCCTGACCATGAACCGCCCGGACCGGCGCAACGCCATGTCCGGCGACATGCTGGAGGCCTTGTTGGAGAGTCTGGCGCGGCTCGGCGCCGACAGTGACGTGGGCGCGGTGATCCTGACCGGTGCCGGCGGCGCCTTTTGTGCCGGCGGCGATGTCAAGGCCATGGCCGAGGGCAAGGAGTTCGCCGAGGAAGGGCTCGAGGCCAAGACCCGCGGTCTGCGCCGGGTGATGGAGGTCTCGCGCCTGCTTCACGAGATATCCAAGCCGACCATCGCCGTTGTGCCGGGGGCGGCAGCCGGGGCCGGCCTCTCGATTTGTCTCGCCTGTGACATGCGTATCGCCGGGGAATCGGCCAAGTTCACCACCGCTTTCGCCCGCGTCGGCTATTCTGGCGATTTCGGCGGCAGCTACTACCTCACCTCTCTGGTCGGCACCGCCAAGGCGCGCGAGCTCTACTACACCGCCGACCTGGTGGACGCGCAGACGGCGTTGTCCCTCGGCATGGTCAATCGTGTCGTCGCCGATGACGCGCTCGAGGCCGCGGGCAACGAGCTTGCCGCACGTATCGCCGCCGGCCCCTCGATCGCGCTCGGCTACATGAAGCGCAACATGAACGCCGCCGAGCATGTGCCCCTCAACCAACTGCTTGACCTGGAGGCCATGCACCACAGCCGTTGCGGCATGACCGAGGATCACAAGGAGGCCGCCAAGGCCTTCGTCGAGAAGCGCCCGCCGGTCTTCCACGGACGCTAGGCCGTCCGCTCTGGAGTGGCATGACCAAGGTGTTCTGATCTCGGCGCGCCGTCATGGCGAGACGGCGCTGGTGCTGCATGTCCTGACCGAGAGCCATGGCCGTCACGCCGGCCTGGTGCCGGGCGGTGCGGGGCGCGCCAAGCGCGGCACCTTCCAGCCCGGCAATGAGCTCGCCTGCCGCTGGCGTGCACGCCTGCCGGAGCACCTTGGCACCTTCAGCGCCGAGCTGGCGCGGGCGCGGGCCGGGCCGCTGCTGGGCGATGCCGCGCGTCTCGCGGGGCTCGGCGCGGCCTGCGCCGTGGTCGATGCGTTGTTGCCCGAGCGCGAGCCCCACGCCGCCGTCTATCACGGCCTCGTCGCCTTGCTCGACAGCCTCGCCGACGATGCCATTCCGCCGGAGGCGTGGGGTGCCGCCTTCGTGCGCTGGGAGCTGGGCGTGCTGTCGGAGCTCGGTTTTGGCCTCGACCTGAGCCAATGCGCCGCCACGGGCAGCAATGACGGCCTGGTCTGGGTCTCGCCCAAATCCGGGCGCGCGGTCTCAGCCGCGGCCGGTGCCGACTACGCCGACCGCCTGCTGCGCCTGCCGCCCTTCCTGGTCGGCGGCGGCGCCGCCATGGCCGCGGATATCGCCGACGGCCTGCGCCTCACCGGCCATTTCCTCACCCGCCACGGCCTGCACCGCGACGACGCGGCCCTGCCGGCCGCGCGGGATCGGCTAAGCGAGTTCTTTCGATAGAGCATCGGCAAGACACCCTCGGATTTCCCCGGCAGATGGTTTGGATGAGATCGGTTCCGGTCACCATTTATTTCGATGATTTCTCCATATTTTCAATATCTTAGCAGGATGTGAATCAAAGCACTCTGTAACGTACTGATAACACTGAATAAAGTGCGAATTAATTGGTGTCCGGTACCGAACTTCAATCGAGATGTGCGCTAGATATGGTGGTTGCCTGCGACCAGCCATGCTATCACTGGCGCATGGCCAAGAAAGCGAAACCCTCCGAACCCATTCCCGTCGACTTTGCGCAGACGCTCAGCGAGCGTTATCTGTCCTATGCATTGTCGACCATCATGGCGCGCTCGCTGCCGGATGTGCGCGACGGTCTCAAGCCTGTCCATCGGCGCTTGCTGCACGCCATGCGCCTGCTCAAGCTCGACCCGCGATCGGGCTTCAAGAAATGCGCCCGCGTCGTCGGCGATGTCATCGGCAAGTACCACCCCCATGGCGAGACCGCGGTCTACGACGCCATGGTGCGCCTCGCCCAGGAATTCGCGGTGCGCTATCCGCTGGTCGACGGTCAGGGCAATTTCGGCAATATCGACGGCGATAGCGCCGCCGCCATGCGCTACACCGAGGCGCGCCTGACCGAGGTGGCCGAAGCCCTGCTTGAAGGGCTCGACGAGGATACGGTCGACTTCCGCGCCACCTATGACGGCGAGGAAGAGGAGCCGGTGGTGTTGCCGGCGGCCTTTCCGAACCTGCTGGCCAACGGGGCCAGCGGCATCGCCGTCGGCATGGCCACGAGCATCCCGCCGCACAACGCCCAAGAGCTTTGCGACGCGCTGCTGCATCTCATCAAGAAGCCGAATGCGCGCATCGATACCCTGGTCGATCTCGTGCCGGGGCCGGATTTCCCCACCGGCGGCGTGCTGGTGGAGACCCGCGAGACCATCGTTGCCGCCTACAAGAGCGGCCGCGGCGGCTTTCGCGTTCGCGCGCGCTGGCACGAGGAGAAGGCGAGCCACGGGCGCTATCGCATTGTCGTCACGGAGCTGCCCTATCAGGTGCAGAAGGCGCGCCTGATCGAGAAGGTGGCCGAGCTGATGGCGGCCAAGAAGCTGCCCTGGCTGGCCGATATCGTCGACGAATCGGCTGAGGATATCCGCCTGGTGCTGGAGCCGCGCTCGCGCTCGGTCGAGGCGGGGGCGCTGATGGAATCGCTCTTCCGGGTGAGCGATCTGGAAAGCCGGGTGTCGCTCAATCTCAACGTGCTCGATGCGGACAACACGCCGAAGGTGATGTCGCTGGCTGAGGTCTTGCAGGCCTTCCTCGACCACCGCCGCATCGTGCTGCAGCGTCGCAGCAGTTATCGTCTGGAGAAGATCGACAAGCGCCTGGAAGTGCTGCAGGGCTTCCTCGTCGCTTTCGTCAATCTCGACGAGGTTATCTGCATCATCCGCGAAGAGGACGAGCCCAAGGCCGTGATGATGGCGCGCTGGGATCTGTCGGACGTCCAGGCGGAGGCGATTCTCAATATGCGCCTGCGGTCCTTGCGCAAGCTGGAGGAGATCGCCATCCGCAAGGAGCTGGAGAGCCTGGGCGAAGAGCGCGATGGCCTGACCGCCCTGCTGGCGGACGAGAAGAAGCAATGGCGCGCTATCGCGGATGAGGTGAAGGATATTCGCACGCGCTTCGGCAAGGCCACGGAGCTGGGCGCGAGGCGGACCGAGATCGGCGAGGCGCCGAGCGCCGAAGTCGTGCCGCTGGAAGCGATGGTGGAGCGCGAGCCGATTACGATCATCTGCTCTGAGAAGGGCTGGATTCGCGCTTCTCGTGGGCACTTAGCGGAAGATGCTGAGATAAAAGTCAAGGAAGGTGATCGGGTCTGGCGGCGCCTCCACGCCCAATCCACCGACAAGCTGGTGGTGTTCGCCACCAACGGCCGGTTCTACACGCTGCCCTGCGACAAGCTGCCCGGCGGGCGTGGTTCCGGCGAGCCATTGCGTCTGATGATCGACCTCGGCAACGAACACGAATCCGTCGAACTGATGGTGCACAAGTCGGGCGAGCGCCTGCTGGTGGCGGCGAGCGACGGCCGCGGCTTCGTCGTCGAGACCGACGAGATCGTGGCGCAGAAGCGCGGCGGCCGCCAGGTGCTCAACGTCTCCGGTGAGGTCGAGGCGGCGGTCTGCATTCCGGCAGTGGGCGACCGTGTCGCCGTGGTCGGCGAGAACCACAAGCTCGTCGTCTTCGCCCTCGACGAGCTGCCCACCATGAGCCGCGGGCGCGGGGTCATCCTGCAGAAATATCGCGACGGCGGGCTTTCCGATGTCTGCTGCTTCACCGCCAGTGAAGGCCTGACATGGCGGCAGGGCTCGCGCCAGCGCACCCTGACCGACTTTGACGACTGGGTGGGCAAGCGCGGCAATGCCGGGCGCCTGGCGCCGAAGGGTTTCCCGCGGCACAATCGCTTCCGCTAAGGAAAGGTTATTCGGCGGCGACTGCCGCGACTGAGGCTGCCGGCAGATTGAGCCGGCCGAGCATGCGGTTGCTGACCACCGCCGCCACCTGATCGATGCGCTCGGGCGTGAAGTGGTCCCAGCCGAGGCTGCGCAGGACGATCGGCTGATTGCGGCAGATCATCAGGAAGTCGCCGACCAGGGCCTCGGTCAGGATGCCCAGGCGCTCGAAATCGCTTTCGCCCGTCGCTGTTGCGACCAGCTTGCGGATGACCCGATGGCAGGGCAGGAACACCGCCTCGTAGATCGGCTCCTCGCCCGGCGACTGCAGCCCGAGGGCGCGGGTGATGACCGCGACCCACCAGGTTTGCGGGTCGAGCGGCAGGCAGGTATGCAGAATCTCGCTGCCGAATTGCGCCGTGGCCTCTGCCAGGCGCGCCGGCTCCCCGTTGGCCGCATCGATGGCGCTATCCAGATCTGTGAAGATGCGGCCGATATGCTCGTTGCTGCGCGCCACCACGTGATCGATGACCGCCTGCTGCAGCCCATCCTTGCCGCCGAAGTAATAGGCGATGGCTGCCAGGTTGACGCCCGCGGCGCTGGTGACCTGGCGCGTCGAGATGGAGTCGAAACCCTGTCTGGCGTATAGAATACCGGCGGCATGCAGCAAACGCTCGCTGCAACAGCTTGGATCCTCGCAAAGAACGTCGAGAACCGTATCGAGTTGATCGGGCATGACGGACCGCCGCGTTTCCAGTTGCTTGGGACTATAGCCCAGGCCGACCCGAGTTTGTACAGGGCTCGCGCAAGCCACTTGAGTTGGCCGCAGAAACGTCTACCTTGCGCCATCTAACCGGGGGAGGATCCGAGCCGATGCAGCATTGGGGCAGGAAAGCGCTATGGGCAGCCTGATCCGCATCGCGCGCCTCATCGACCGCTTCAACGATTTCGTGGGCAGGGCCGTCGCCTGGCTGACCCTTGTCATGGTCCTGGTCACGGTGGTTATCGTCGTCTTGCGCTACGGCTTCGACACTGGCTTCATCTGGATGCAGGAATCGGTGCGCTTCATGCACACCTTCGTCTTCCTGC